>CAYUPT010000754.1:0-2162 GCA_964446725.1 uncultured Bradymonadales bacterium
TCGAACATCTCGGTGATGTCCGGAAGCTGTGCGTCGTCGGCAGCGGCGCCGGGGGCGACGAGCATCAGCATCGATATTACAGCAACACAAATCGGGGCAGCATATCGATTCATCGTCCAATACCTCGATGGGGAAATAATCGTCCGGCGAAGGCGGCCACGAGTTTCGATGCGCGGGATGGGATCGCCGATTCGCCCTCTACACCATTGACTGTAAGGCCGAATGTGGAATCGACCAGCGATTGCGTCGATTCTGTGGGCTGTCCGGATCCGATGTGTGTGGAGGCGAAGGCCGGGCGTGTCCGCCGTTCAGGACTCGAGCATCTTCATGGGATCTTCGGCGGAGTCTTTGGCATCCGCGGTCAGATTGCGAAATACGTAGACCATCGAGCCCCCGTCGGTCACCCAGGTTTCGGCGCGTCCCTGATTGACCAGATCGTCGAGAAGTGTTTCCGCCTGTTGTACCGACAGATTGCATTCCATGGCCGTCTCCTCCGGTGTCAGCCGTCCCTCCTCGCGGGCCGCCAGCTTGAGGATTCGCGATTGTTCCTGGCCGACACCGGTCAAAATGGCGTTGTCCTGCTGATGGCGGAAGTTTCGGAAGGCGATCAGTCCCGTGTACACCGCGCCACCGCCAAAGAGCAGCGCAAAGAGCACGGCGCCGAAGGTATACTCCGTGATCAGCGCCACGACGAGCAGCGAAAATGCCATCACCGAACAGATCAGCGTCGCCAGCACGGGCAACATCAGTCGTAACTTCTCGGACATAAGGGGACTTCGGTGTAAGAAACGGGGACGCCGGCCCTGCTGCGCCTCGCGGCGCAAGAGGGCCCGGTCCGTCGCCGGTTATTCGTAGTCGTAGTCATTCCAGAACAGCGGCTCGGAGCGACTGTCGTCGAGCTGATCGCGGATACCCAGCACCGTATTGGGAAGGGTTCGCCGCGTCGCCCAGCGGATCAGAAAATCGGGCAGCCAGCCGCCGATATCGACATTGAGGACGTGTTTGAGCATGGTGTGTTCATTGTCCGGGCCGTACGGATAGGCGACCCAGTAACCGAACATATCCTCCATATTCCCGCTGCCGTCGATGTACTCAAAGGTCGAGACGTAGGCCCGGGTTCCCTCGACGTCGGTCGTCTCGTTGTGGACGTCGAAATGCCCGTGTCGATTGCGGCCGGGAAACGGGACGCGGGCGGTGCCGCTGCAGACGACATTGTTGCGGCTGCGTCGTTCCTCGAGGCCGGTGTCCCTTAGATTGTCGCGCCAGTCGCCGTACTCCCAGCAGCGGGCGATCAGCGGGGTCACATCGTTGATATCGTCTTGAATGATCCCGATGACGATACCGCGGTTGACCGACGAACTCTTGTCGAGTTCGACGTGAACTTCGCCGTTGTGAACTTCCGCCAACTCGCTCTCACTCAGATCAGGCAGTGCCGGTTCTTCGCCGGCGATGGCCTGGGAGGCCAGGGCGACGACGGCGAGAGCGGCGAACAACGCCAGCGACAGTTGTCGAAATCGGGGCGATGGAGTCTCCGAAGTTCGGTCTTGCATGGTAGTTCCTGAGGCTGAGGGTACTTCAATTCACGGTAGAGCCGATGACGACTCGCTGCCGGTCGGCTGGATTTACCAGCCCATCCCGGGCAGCTCGTCGCCGAGTTGGGCCCTCGTGAATTTCGACGCACAGTGTACACGATTATTCGATCATTCGAATAGACGACGAGGGCGCAGGCGGCGGCGATCAGTGCTCGGAGGAGTCGACGACGGCGGCTTGCGTGATGTAATCGAGATTTTCGAAGTCATCGCGAAGATAGGCATTGCCCTGCCGGCGAAGCCGGTCCTGCATCGGTCCCTGTCCCTCCGGCGCCGATTCCCCGTATCCGGAGTACAGCGCTTCGGCCACCTCCATGCCCTCGACGACTTCGCCGACGGGACTAAAGCCCATCTGGTCGAGTCGCGAGTTGTCGTTGAGGTTAATAAATAGCTGCGTGCTTCGCGAATCGGGGCCGCTGGTGGCAAATGTCAACTTGCCGCGTTCGTTCGACCGGGTGACATCATCGTCGGGAATCGTCGCCTGCAGCCAGGCCTGATTGACCTCCGGATCGCCGTGAAGGCCGAATTGCGCCATGAAGTCGTCGATGACCCGACACAAGGCGACGTCCTCAA
>CAYUPT010000755.1:0-2161 GCA_964446725.1 uncultured Bradymonadales bacterium
CGAGATGTTCATCGACGAGGCGAAGATCGCCGGGCGCCTCAACCCCCCCAATATCGGTCAGATCTTCGACCTGGGCCAGGTCGACGGCTCCTATTTTATCGCCCTGGAGTATATCAGCGGCAAAGATCTGAAGACCCAGTTCGAGCGGGCCCGACGGATCGGCGAGGAAGTCTCGATTCCCCGGATCTGCTACGTCATCAAAAAGGTCTGCGAGGGTCTGGGCCATGCCCACGACAAGACCGACGCCCAGGGCAACGACCTCGACATTGTTCACCGCGACGTATCGCCCCAGAATATTTTGGTCTCCTACGAGGGGGAGGTCAAAATCATCGACTTCGGCATCGCCAAAGCCCAGGGCAAGACCAGTCAGACCCAGGTCGGCATCCTCAAGGGTAAATTCAGTTATATGAGCCCCGAGCAGGTCCGGGGGCTGCACGTCGATCATCGAAGCGACATCTTCAGCCTCGGCATTTTGATGTACGAGATGCTGACGCTGGAGCGGCTCTTTTTGGGGGAGAGCGATTTCGACACCATGGACAAGATCCGCAAAGTCGAGATCAGTCCGCCGTCGCTGTACAACCCCCACATCCCGGCCCAGCTCGAGGATATTGTCCTTAAAGCCCTGGCCCGAAAGCCGGAGGACCGCTACCAGTCGACCCACGAATTGGCCGATGAACTCGAACAATTTATGCGCGACCAGGGCTATTATTTCACCAACAAGGACCTGGCGTCGTACATGAAAGAGGCCTTTCAGGCCGACATCGAATTCGAAAACAAGAAAAAAGAATACTATCGCTCCCTCGATCTCAAGCCACTGGCCGGCCCCGATAGCTCCGATGGCGATGACGACGACGAAGGGCTGTCGTGGGGCGACGAGGAGATGGAGACCCAGATCTACGGCCGCGACGACGATAGCGGCGAGCAGAGCATCACCGACGACGACATCGTCTACGCCGAAGATATCGACGATGCCGACGACGAGCCCGATATCGTCTACGCCGACGATTCGGCACCGGTCATCGGCGACGGGGCCACCGACGACGAGGTCACCCAGATTCACGTCCCCGGCGACGTCGACGAGCAGGCACCGACGACCGAGCACGACCGATGGAGCGACGACGTCGACCTCGCCGCCGAGCGCCGCGACCGCCGCGACGAAGACACCGATCCGGGCATCGACGTCCAGCCGCGCCGCCAGCCGCAGGCCACCGCCCAGCACTCGGCGGTCGAAGACGAGGGCCGTTCCGGCGTCAAAGTCCCGCAATCCTCGACGCCAAAATCCGACGACGAATCGGGCTCCAAACTGCGCGTCGGCGTTGTTGCCGTCGTCGCCATCGCCGTCGTCGCCGGCGGACTGGCGGCCTATTTCGAATTTGTCGTCGATGCCACCGCCCCTGTGACCTTCGAGTTCGGCGAAGAGCCCGTCGAGATCACCGTCGACGGCCAGCTCATCCACGACGGTCCCACCCCTTTTGAAGCCGATGTGCCGGCCGGCGACGTCGAGATTACCGTCGAGCGCCAGTACCACGAACCCTACGAAGTGACCGAGACCTTCGAAGAGGACCGGGCGGCGACGGTGAGCCACGACCTCGAGCCCTTTGATTTCTCCGATACCGGCATCGATATTGCGACCTCGCCCGACGACGCCGGCATCTACGTCGACGGCGAGTCCATCGACGACACAACGCCCGCCGAGTTGCGCGATCTGGAGCCGGGCACCTATGAGATCCGGGTCGAACTCGATGACTTCCTCGATGAAACCGGCGACATCGATGTCGAATTCGACGAAATTGCCGAACTGGACTGGCAACTTCGCCCCGCCGAAATCGAACTCGAAGTCTCGTCGTCTCCCTCCGGTGCCGACGTCGCGATCTACGACGCCGAAAGTGACGACGAAATCGCCACCGGCCAGACCACCGAGACCTTCGAAGAACTGGACGCCACACGTACCTATCGCGTCGTCGTCGAGCGCGACCGCTACGACAGCTTCGAGACGGTGATCGAACCCGATACACAACCCCAGATGACCGTGGACGCCGAACTCGAGGAGTCCGACGCCGCCATCGCCCGGGCCGACGACGACTCGGCGACCGGCTCGGCGGCGACCGCCGGCGGCTCGGCGCCCGATCCCGAGCCCACTCCCGAGCCCGAACCGGAGCCC
>CAYUPT010000756.1:0-2161 GCA_964446725.1 uncultured Bradymonadales bacterium
CCCCCCCCCCCCGCCTCACCCCCCCCCCCCCCCCGACAACTACACACCGTCTATCTTTCCCTACACGACGCTCTTCCGATCTGCTTGACGCACCTGAAAGCAGCGGGAAAGCTGGCCCGGCGGTTGCCGGGGGGGGTGGGAGTGGAGGATACGACGGTGTCGACGAGGATTGCATGACAGGTCGCTGGGCGAACAAGGACTTAATCGGTCAAACAAGGGGACATCAATCTGGAGGGCCCCCGTGGGGTCGTATGGTCGGAGTGTTGGCCGTCGGCGCCGTGATCGGCACCGCGGTGTTGTGGTGGGGCGGCGATGACGCGGCCATAGAAGATGATCGCAGTGTCGAAGAGGCGATCGGGGTGGCCGGCGGTGATTTGTCGAGTGGGATCGAGGCGGCGCGACACATTGTGGAGAGTGGAGAGGCCGCCGATATTGTCGAGCAGCGGCGACTGGAGCGAGCTCGCGATGCGGAATGGAGCGAAGGTCGGCAGACACTTCTGGCGGGGGAAGTCGCGCCGAATGAATCGATCTATGTAACCATGGCCCAGCGCGGCGTACCGCAGGGCTCGGTCCACCGTGTCATCTCGGCGACCGAAGAGGTCTTCGACTTTCGACGCAGTCGGCCCGGAGACCAGTGGTGGGCGGAAGTCGACGAGCAGGGGCGCATCGAGGAGTTTCGCTACGAGACGTCGCCGGAAAATATCTGGGTGACCCGCTACGACGAAGACGACGGGGGCTACGAGGCGACGGAAAAAGAGGTCGATGTCGACGTCCGCACCCGCAGTGTGGCTGGAGAGGTCGAGGGCAGTTTCTGGCTGTCGATAAGCCGGCGCGGAGAGAGTGATATTCTGGCCCACCGATTTATGGAGGTCTTCGAGTATACCCTGGATTTTAATACGGAGAGCCGCGACGGCGATCACTACGCGATGCAATTCGAAGAGATCTATCTGGACGACGAGTTTTTGCGCCACGGTCGCATTCTGGGGGCGAAGTACATCGGGCGTCGCGGGACATTCGACGCCTATTACTTCGAGTCCGACGACGAGAGCGGGTACTTCGATGCCGACGGCGAGAGTCTGCAGCGCCAGTTTTTGCGCTCGCCGCTGGAGGTCACGCGGGTGACCAGCGGCTTCGGTCGGCGCGAGCACCCGATTACCGGCGACAACCGGATGCATCGCGGCGTCGATTACGGAGCGCCGACGGGCACGCCGGTTCAGGCGGTGGCCGACGGGGAAGTCGTATTTGCCGGATGGAATGGCGGCTACGGCAATCTGTTGCGGATAAGACACCGCGGAGGCTACGAGACGCGCTATGCGCACCTGTCGAGTTTTTCCTCCGGGATTTCTCCGGGAACCCGGGTCTCCCAGGGCGAGATTGTGGCCCGTTCGGGCAATACCGGAGCGTCGACGGCGCCGCACCTGCACTATGAGATGATGCGCGACGGCCGCCACATCGATCCACTGGAAGTCGACACCACCGACGGCGAACCACTTCCGGAGCGATACCGGGCCGATTTCATCGACGACATCGTTGGGCCGCGCTCCGAGAAGCTCGTCGAGGCCCTCGAGCAACAGTCCCCGGCGGTGGCCGAAGAATTACGAGAAGACGAACTCGCCGAAGAAGACACCGACCCGCAGGCATCGGAATGATGGGTCGAGCACGCAGTTTCGCTTCGTTTACGACGTTTTGCCGAGAGATTTTCCATGGAACAGTCCACGCTAAGCGGCGGTGAAGACAGCCGGATCATTCGATGGCTCCACAAGATCGCCGATTTCGGAAATAAGCTTCCGGAACCGACGACGCTGTTTTTCATTATCGCCGGTCTGGTAATTGTGGCGTCGGCGATTTTCGCCGGCATCCAGATCGAGGGCGTGATGCAGCCGACCGACGACGGCTACGAGGAGGGAACGGTCGTCGTCCAGAGCCTGCTCAGCGCCGAGGGCATCCAGTGGATGTACCTCAATTCGGTGGAAAACTTCGTGAATTTCGCGCCTCTGGGGCCGGTGCTGATGGTGATGCTCGGCATCGGCATTGCCGAGCGCACGGGGCTGATTACGACGGGCCTCAAGATGATGGTCATGTCGGTGCCCGACAACTGGGTGACGGCGACATTGATCTTTGCCTGTGTGATGAGTTCGATCGCCGCCGATGCCGGATACGT
>CAYUPT010000757.1:0-2156 GCA_964446725.1 uncultured Bradymonadales bacterium
CGCGCCAGGCACACGGCGCGGCGCCGCTCGTAGTAATTGCGCCGTTCGGCGTCATCTTCGACGAGTTCCAGGACGCGGTCGAAGAGTCCGAAGGCCTCCTCGGCGTGACCGAGTTCTTCGTCGGCGGCCTCTGCGGCGCGGGCGAGAAGTCGGGGCTTGTTGTCGTCGGCCGTGGCGTTGGCCAGTGTCGACAGTTGTTTGATGCAGTCCTGCATCTCGCCGGCCTCGGCAGCCAGATCGATGAGTGTATCGAGGTCGCGCTGCGAGCCCGGGAAGGCACGCACGATCTGCCACTGTTTGCGGTAGGCGCCGTCTTCGTTGGCCAGCAAGCGGCGATGGGCATCGACGAGCCGGCGCCAATCGTCGAGTTCTTCGCTGCGCACCTGGAAGTGCAGCACGTCTTCGAAGAGCTCGACGGCGCGGCGGCCGTTTCCGGCATCCACATGGGCCCTGGCGAGCATCCGCCGGGCCGTGTCGAGACCCTCGACGTCATCGTAACTATCTTCCAGGTGTTCGAGACAGTCGATGGCGCCGTCGCGATCGTCGACCGCATCGGTGCGCAGCAACAATTCGGCGAGCCAGATGCCGGACTGGACTCGATCCGACGCCGCGGCCTCGGACGACATGCTGACCGACTCAAAGTGCTTTCGCTGAAATTTGAGGGCGTCGTCGATGCGATCGGCGTCATCAGCCAGGGTGACGATCTGGCGCAGAAAGCGCGGTTTTTCGGCGAGTTGCCAGCAATGCGTCAGTGCATCCCGAGCCGCCTCGTAGTCGCCGATTTCATCTTCCAACAATTCCGCCAGTGTCTCGAAGAGCTCCAGCCTCTTTTCAGGCGGTTGCTCGGGCCGCGAGACCTGTGATTCCAGACAGCGCCGCAGCAGTCCCCAGCGCCCGGTTTCGCGCAGGGCGTCGTACAGTCGCTGGAGATGCTCGTCGGAGACGTCGGGAATCGCCTGGCCCGTCGGATCTTCGAGATCGCCATCGTCGACACCGAGTTCGGGAAATACAGCCCGGCAGGCATCGCGGTACAGCGCCGATTCCTCCGAGAGCTGATGCTTGGTGGCGTATCGCGCAATTTCGAGTCGCCGGGCGGCGTTCGTCGCCTCCGGAAGCTGTGCAATCTCGCGGGTCGTCCAGCTCAGGTAGGCGTCGTGATCGCCGAGTCGCCGGGCCTGCAGAGCACGAAGGCGCATGCGGCGTCGGTCGTCGAGTTCATCGTCATCTCGGTGCAGCTCGTCGCCTTCGAGCAGCGATACCAGATCCTGGCCGAGCGCTTCGGCATCGCCGAATTTCCCGGCGATGCGAGGCGGCAATTCGCCGGCGAGCCACTGCGATGCGGCCTCCGGCAACAACGGTGCTTGTTCGGCCATTTCGTCGACAATTTCGCCGTCCTCGTCGCGGCGATCGATGCTCAACAAACCCTGCAGCGGATGATGGGGATTGGCCTTTCTCATCGCCGTCAACTCCTGGCGCTCGCCGGAGGCGGCGGTGGCGAGGCGAATGACCAACTGGTTTTCCAGGCTCTCCGCCGAACCGTGCGCCCGGTAGGCCCGGCTCGCTTCCGGCGTCCCCTCCGAGCGCTCTCGGAGTCGGGCAATGACCGTGAAGTAGCGATCGCGGATCTCCTCTTCGGTGACGTGCATCAGCAGGTCTTCGAGTTCGTCGGCGACCTCCGTGGCATCGGCGTCGGCGTCGGGCCATGTGCGGGCCACTCCGCCGAGCCAGTGGATGTCGGTGGGATCGCATTGAAGCGCCGACAGATAGCGGCCGTAGGCCCGCTGTTGCCGGTCGGTTTTCCACTCCGCCAACACGCCCAATTCTCCCTGGACGGCGGCAAACTCCGAGGCCCCCGGGTTTTGCTGAAGCCTAGTATTGAGCAGCTCCTCCAGATCGGCCCACCGATCTTCGGCCCGGTACAACCGGGACAGCGCGGCGAATACGTGGGTATTGGCGGAGTCCATGGCCCACAATTTTTCGTAGATCGAGATCGCGTCGGCCCGTCGGTCCAGCCGGGTCTCAAAGATTTCGGCCAGGGCCTCGAGCTGCCGGGTCGCCTGACCGGCGTCGCCGATCGTCTTGAGTTCGCGACCGGTCATTTCGACGATTTCCGCCCACCGTCCACCGCGCAGATAGATCCGCCCCAGTGCCTCGAG
>CAYUPT010000758.1:0-2153 GCA_964446725.1 uncultured Bradymonadales bacterium
GGAAGGGTCAAAATTTCCGCCATCGGCTTCGATCATGGTCCCGACGATGGCCGGGCCTCCGGGACCGGGGGCCCCGGGGTATTGAATGCGTTTGCCGGCCATATCCCGGGGGCGGTCGATGTCACTGTCGGTCAGATACATGACCCCGCCGTTGGTGTGGAGAAACCGGGCGAAACCGACGACGGGCTTTGCTGCGGCGGCGTCGTCGACGAGGTGGAGGGGTTCGGTAATCGCCAGATCCATGCGTCCCTGTTCGATTTCGTCTACGGCGTCGAGATGCTGTTCCGGTTCGACGAGTTCGAGAGCGATGCCGGCATCTCGAAACCAGCCTTTTTCGAGGCCGATAAGAAGGGGGACGTGGTCGGGATTGACAAACCACTCGAGTCCAACGGTCAGAGTCTCCATATTTGAGCTCCGTATTGTGTGATCGGGGACCGGAAATGGTCGAAGCCTAGATTCCGGCACTCCCGGTAATAAACAAAGGAAGTGTGCGAAGCCGGGAGCCGGAGAAAGGAACGAGACAGACAAGGCGAACACGTCCGTCATCGATGCTGGCAGGTTCGACAGCTTTCCTACGCCGGTATGAACCGGTTCAGGTTCAAAGGGTTTTTCTCGGCCCCGAAATTGTCCGGGACACCCCTAGCTTCATCATCGAACGGTAGTGGTACGCCGGGAGTTTTCAAGTCCCAAGACTGCGGAAATGCCGGGGTGTGGTTGTGGTGGAAGCCAAAAGTGGGAGATGGCTCATTGTTCGTTGTCGTCGAGAAAAGATAGGTCCCGAGAGAAGGACATCGATATCTCGACGGAGCAGCTGTTTTTGCCGTCGCGCTCGGAAAATTGCAGGCGTTCGGCAATTCGAAGGACGCAGTCCTCGACAGCGGAGTCGTCAAAGGATGACTCGACAATTTCTACACTCACGGGAGCACCGGTGGGCTCAACGGCAAAATGAAGTGCGAATTCCCCGCTGAGTTCGAGATCGCCCTGTACCTGACGTTCATAGCAGTACTGGATGGCATCGTGTCGAGCGTCGATGGTGTCGGCGATGTCATCGGGAGTACAGGATTCGCCGACGACTGGATCGTCGATGTCGACGGAGATCAACTGCGACGCCGGGATGAAGGCGGTAGTTTCAACGTCGTTGTCGGCACCGAGTCCGTCAATGCGCCCGTAGCCCTCGTGAGAGCCGGAGCCTCGAAGGCCGGTTTCGGCGCCAGGTCGGTCGATTTCTGACTCGTCGGTCTCAGACAACTCGCGCAGGATAGACTCCCGATGGTCGGCGTCATCGAATAGGTCGTCCAGCGGGCCCTGAGCGGGGACGGGATCGTCATCAGGTGACTCCTCTTTTTCTTGCTCCTCGTTTTGTCGCGCACGGTCCGTTCGCTCTGAATGTTCGGATTGCCAGTAATCGGCGGTGGTGTCACAGATTTCCCGGAGGGAGTTGGGCTCGCCATTGTCGCCCCCGTCGTCGAGCTGTTCTTCGGGGAGTTGATCGACGATCTGGGCGGCGCGGTCACTCCAGATCGGAGCGCCGAGATCTCGCACCGACGCAAATTGTTGGCGACTCTCTTCGAAAAGCGGCGCTGACAGATCGTTGACGGCAAGTCGATATTCGGGGTGGGATTCAGCGGGAACATCGTCGGGATCTCCCATGGCCTGGAGCTGACAGCCGAAGTTCAGATAGGTCTGGGCGATGCGGTAGCGGCCCCAGGCCATCAGTTCCGGTTGTGCGTCAGGGTCGTCGATGGCGCTCCGAATCTGTAGCTTGAGTTCTTGTTGAGAGGCAGCTTTTTGTTCGGCGGCTTCGTTCAGTTGAGCGGGGCCTTGCTGGAAGGCCTCATTGAGTTCATCGGGAGCGGCGAGGAAGCGCTGGAGTTCATCGTCGATTGCGCGGCGTTCGTCGCTCCAGTCTGAACGGTCGATGTCCTGTGCGGCGTCTGGCGCTTGCTCTGGCTGCGTCGGCGCCGAACTGCAGGCGAGGCCGGTGACCAGGGAACAGGCGATGAACAGGGCGGAAATGGCGCGATAGCGATACATAGGGGTCACCCGTTGTTTTCCCCCAGCGGCGTCAGGCCGCTGGGGTCGGAGAAATCAGGCGGCATCACTTGATGCAGTGGCCATCCTGACAGGTATTGGAGACGCACTCGCTTCCGACT
>CAYUPT010000759.1:0-2152 GCA_964446725.1 uncultured Bradymonadales bacterium
CAGTCCCCACAACCGTCGTCGACGTCCAAATCGGTCGACCCCGAGGTCTCCGAGACCTTCGATACCTCCGGCAAATTTCGCGAAATGGATCGCATGGCCAGCAAGATCGATGGCATGGAAGCCGAAATCGAGGCGATGCGCGAACTCGACGATATCGGTACCGATTCGCGACGCGCCGAATTGGAGGAGCGATTTCGCTCCATGGAACAGCGCCGAAAGCCGACGCGCGAGAAGTCGTCGACAACGTCCAAATCGTCGGATTCAGAGAGCTCCCGGCGCTCGAAGGGCGACGACGAGCCACCTATTGACGACGACCTCTCGGATCTCAAAAAGAAATTTGAATAACCCCCACCATTTCATCGGTGCTCATAAGCCGATCTGAACTTCGGCTTCCAGGCCGTCTTCGGCCTGCGTCGGCTCCCCGTCGGGCCCGCCGCCGTTTCCGGCGCTTCCGGCCTCGATAAGAGAATCGTCGAGGTCGTCGCTGAGCGGGGAGCTGGAAAATATCGCAAACGATGGACCGCCGGCTCCACCGCCGCCGTGACCGCCGTCGCCGCCATCGCCACCGTCACCGCCGTCGCCGCCGGGTCCGGTATGGTCGGAGTCCGCTTCGGTGCCGCCGTTGCCTCCACTTCCACCGTGGCCACCGACGCCGCCCTGGCCTCCGTGGCCCCCATTTCCTCCGGTTCCGCCCTGAATGAGATTCTCCCGGATCTCGATATCGCTCTCTTCTAAAAATAGCGCAATCGACGCCCCGCCGTGAGTTCCCGACGTCCCCGACGTCGCACCGCAGCCGGCGCCTCCGCCTCCGCCCCCGGCAGCTCCCCAGTGATTGCAGGTGGTCATCGATTCGCCGCCTCCGGCGCCACCTCCGCCACCGCCTCCCCCGTCTTCGCCGGCGATACCGTCGGTGCCGTCTTCTCCGATCCACTGAAGGTCTTCGAAATGGCCGTCGGACGTACCGCCGACGCCGTGGTCTCCCGTGGCTCCATCTTCGCCGTCTTGTCCGAAATTGCCGGCTTCACCGAGCTCGCCGCGGGCCCCCCCCAGGGCTCCGGACGCACCGTCTTCGCCGTCATCTCCCAGGTCACTTGCCCGGTCGGCATCTCCGCCGGCGCCTCCCGCCGAGCAACTGCTGGCTCCCGCGTTGCCGCCCGGGACATCGTCACTCCAATTGCATCCCGTCCAACCGGTTCGTCCCGGTGCATCGGCACCGTCGGTCCCGTCCGAACCGTCACTTCCGTCACTTCCATCGCTTCCGCCGATGCCATCGCCGGCCCGTCCGCCATAGATCTGGACGTTTTCCAGAATCACGCCGTCGGACTCAAAAAAGTAAGCCGTGACCACCGTTTCGCTCTCGATATCCTCGGCCTCCGACGTCGGCTCAACTCGCAGGTTGGTGATCCTCGTCGGCGCCGCGATGGACTCGCCATGAAGGGTTGGATTTCCGCCCTCGATATTGGCTCGCGCCGACTGCTGGTACTGAAAGCCCAGACCGTACGATGCGTGCAGTTGCACGCCGTCGACCAATTCGACGTTTTCGCCGTAGGTCCCGGATTCGACGAGGACAAAATCGATGTCGTCGTCGCCCCCGGCCTCGTCGAGCGCGGTCTGAATATGTCGCAGCGGATTCGTCAGCGACCCGTCATTGCCGTCATCGCCGTGAGTGGCGACGAAGAGCGCGCGCTCCTCCCAGCCATCGTCGGGCCGGCAGGGATCGTCGACATCGGGGTCGTCGGCCATTGGCTGCGGTGTGATATCCTCGCTATCACTGCAGTCGACTCCGGGATCGTCGTTGTCGTCGCCGTTATTATCTCCGTTGTCGCCGTTGCCATCATTGTCGTTATCGTCGTCGTTGCCGTCGTTATTTCCGTCGTTTTGATCGCCGTTGGACTGCTGGTTGTCCTGGCCATCGTTGTCGTCGGCATTATCGCCGTCGTTATCCCCGTTGGATGACTCGTTTTGCCCGTTCTGGTCGTCGTTGTCCTGGTAGTTGGTATTTGGCGACACCTCCGTATCGACACACCCCGAGTGGGCCGCCACGACCAGGCTCGACAGGACGAACGTGGCCGCAACGATGAGGGAGCCACTGCGATAGAGATGAGAGTCCATAGCGGAGCCACCGGATCCAGGAAGGGATGCATTGATTCAT
>CAYUPT010000760.1:0-2146 GCA_964446725.1 uncultured Bradymonadales bacterium
CGTAATTTGGTGTCCGATGGTCGGCAGCGCTGTCCAGCCGACGGTCGGAGGGGCATCTCCGGCAGCCTCATACCGCCAACACCAAGCTCCTCCACCGCTCCGCGGCACCCATCCGGCCATTAAGGAGGTGGCTGAACGAGCCCACGCGATCGAAGTCGGAGGGGTCGACGTGGGATCAGAGATTCGCGTCGACCCCATCGACTGCTCGTTACACTTCACTCGCAGCCACTTCCCCGCTCCTCCGCTCGCGGGGAAGAGCGTAGTCTCATTCCACGCTCCTCCCCGAAGCCGACTCGCCATCGGCGTAGTTTCGAAGGGCAGCACTAGAGCCCCCTTGGCCCGGCCCCGTCGCTCCAATAGACTCCGCAATCCGCAAGTGACTTCCGACCGGCTGGAGGAGTAGCGTGGCCGCTGAGCAATTCTATTTTACCGAACCGGACTCCGAGCTGACCTCGTCGTCGAGCCGAGATCCGTTGGGCTTCGAGATCATCTGGACCCAGATGGGGGAACGGGTCATTCCTCATTTTTCGACGATCAGCGTCGGAGCGACGAATTTCGGGGTCTGTCTGGCACTGGTGTGGATGGTCGACACCTATCTCAAAGAACGGGATCTGTCGGTATTTTCCGACGGTGAACAGTGGCGACATCCACGAGATGGCCTGTTGATCGTTGCCGAAACACTGCACGCCTATTCGACGATCGCGCTCGACCCACAAGCCAAAAATCTCTTCGGTGGCCAGAAGGCCGCCCGACGGCTCAACAACCAGGGCGCGCCACTGATCAGCCCTTTCGACAGCGAAGCACTGCTGGTCCGACAGCTCGGCTTCGGTGTCTACGGACGATACCGGCGAGCCCTATCGTCGATGGATCTTCTCGATGACGACGGACACCTCGAAAATCCGGAGATCATCGAAGATATTCTCCGCCGGTGTCCCGAATTGTCAGGACTTCAACAGAGCGTATTTGCCTTCTTCGACGATATCCGTCGCGCCGATGACCACCGCCTGTCACTCTCCCAATTTACGGGCTCACAACAGATGGCGGCGCTTCGTCGGAAACCGACTCGCCGCCACTTCGCACCGCTGCTTATCGAGTCCGCCGACCTGGCGGATAACTCCGATGAACTTATCGCCCACATCTACCGCGAACTCGACCTTCCCTACCGCGGGACAAACCACGCCCGCGACATTTTTGGGCGACTCTCCGAATCCGACGTCCTCACCGATCAGCAGCGAGAGCGGGTGCGCGATGTCTGCCGCGTCGAGGAGATGCTGCTTCGGTTTGAAGCCCTATTCGACCATCTGTGGAGCGGTCGTATCGACACCGAAGGCTGCCAACCACTGATCGCCGATATCCACGGTCGACGCACCGACCTGCAAACGCTCGCCCTTCGCCCCGGACTCTCGGACATCACCCGGACGCGACTCCGCAAACTCGCCGATATCGCCGAATCCAACGACCCGGACGAATTTCTGCGCGCTCTCGTCGACGACTATCACCGCGACACCATCGCCGATTACCGCAATAATTCGGCGTGGCTCAGCTTTGATTCGGAGCGCCTCGTCATCCTCAACAACGGCTATTCACCGCCCAACCAGCCACTGAACGGCCCGAGCTGGAGTCGAAATTATTACCTGCGCTCTCTGGCATCGTTCAAAGACGAGATTCAGGAGGTGACGTGAGCGCACCAACGAAGACACTTCGAGATGCACTCGACGAACTCATCGGCGATATCACCGACATCGACGCACTCCTATTTACGACCTTCGGTCTCTCCGTCGAGTTTTTCGAGGATTGCGTCCTCGGCACGCTGGCATTCGACGAACCCAGACTATCGTCTGCTCACGACGTCTTCGGTGCCTCCGAGTACTGCGACGATGTCAACCTCGGCATTTTCTACGACGCCAATATCACCGAGGCCGTCGACAAACGGGTGAGTTTTCAGAGTTTTCCCGTCTTTGTCGATGACGGCGCCTTTCATCCCAAGGTCATTGTTGCCTCCGGCGACGTCGACGGCGAACGCGTCATTCGCCTCCTCGTCGGCTCCGCCAATCTGAGCCTCGCCGGCTGGGCTCATAACCGCGAAATCTACGCTACCGTCGACGTCGACGACGCCGCCACCGCCGCTCCACTGCTCGCTCTCTTG
>CAYUPT010000761.1:0-2141 GCA_964446725.1 uncultured Bradymonadales bacterium
GGGGAGGAACCGGAAAGTAGCCGCCCTTGTGCTGGGGTTTGTAGCCGAGGTTCGGCCCTTCGTCGCGGCCCGTATTCCAGGTTCCTTCGACGGAATCGACGCTGTAGAACGAGCGGTTGGCCTCCAGCTCGTAGCGGATTTCATCGAAGATAAAGAATTCGGCTTCCGGCCCGAAAAAGGCCTTGTCGGCAATGCCGGTCTGCTCGAGATATTGTTCGGCTTTCTGAGAGATGTAGCGCGGGTCGCGGGTGTAGGGCTGGCCGGTGATGGGGTCGTAGACGTTGCAGATGAAGCTCGCCGTCGGTCGTTCGGTAAACGGATCCATACAGGCCGTGGTCGGGTCGGGGCGGACCTGCATATCGGAGGCCTGAATCGGTTGCCAGCCGCGAAGCGAGCTTCCGTCAAAGCCCATCCCCTCTTCAAAGACGTCTTCGTCGAGGCGGTGGGCCGGAATCGTCAGGTGTTGCCAGGTGCCAAGAAAGTCCTGGAACTTCAGGTCGACCATTACCGCTTCATTGGCACTGACGAATTCAATGGCATCATCAACAGTTCGTATACTTTTATCGGTCATCGTGGCTTCCCGTGGTAGAATGAGTGAAACTTGAGATGCGGGGGACAGCGCTGCGTTTATTCGTCATCGATTGCGAAGGCACCGACGCGAATCACTACGAAAGGGCGTCGGGACCGGACTCCCCGGTCCGAATACGGATCGCGTCGTCGACGGGAATGACAAAGATTTTCCCGTCGCCGACGTGGCCTGTCCGGGCGGACTCGGTGATCGTATCGATCGTGGAGTGAACGAGGTCGTCGGGAACGACGATCTCCAGTTTTACTTTCGGTACAAAGTCAACGATATACTCCGCGCCGGGGTAGACCGGTGCCTGGCCGCGCCCGCGGCCAAAGCCCTTGACATCGGATACCGTCATGCCGTGGACCCCGATATCGTCGAGCCGGTCTTTGACATCATCGAGCTTGAACGGCTTGATGATCGCTTCAATCTTTTTCATGGCGTGTCCGGGCTCACAAACGCAACCATAGCAAACGTCCAACACAATCGTGACGCATCAAGCGGATGAAAAACGCACCCTCATATCAATAAACAACGACGACTGAATTTCCAATCACCGACCCATTTTACAGCCGGAGATCGCCGATCGCTCCATGTGCTGGATCCGGGCTCGTCGCTGACCGGTGCCGCAGTGGAGTATCGAAATCCCCCTTCGGGAACAGCCGGGCATCGCTGTTTGTTGACAACACGCAGCCCTGGATAGCGTCGCCGTCCGGTCTGCCAGCGGGAAACGCGGATCCCGGTTGCGCGAAGCGACTTGCCTCGCTATCGTTCCGACGGCGATTTCTTAGTGACGAACGTCAGTCTTATGCCAATGGACGGATCGCAATGGCGCCGGAACAATCGATCGACGAACAGAGAGCGGACCTCATCGACAAGGTCCATCACGAGCACGCCCATCTGAGGCGTCTCTTTGACGATCTCGCATCGAGCTTCCGCGACATCGCAGCCGGTGAGATCGGTGACGGCAGTCAACGCGAAGTCGTGTCGGCGGCAGCTGAAGACCTCGAGGTCGCTCTGGAAGATATGCTTCACCACTTCAACCAGGAAGAAGAGGTGTTTTTCGTGGAGCTCGAAGAGCGATTTCCGGAGCTGGAGTCGCGAATTCAGAAGCTCGTCGACGCCCACGAGTTGATGGCACAGCGAACCCGATGGCTCTATGAGCAACTCGACCGCGATGCCGAGGAATTGAGTCGCGACCTGGAAGTCGTCGTCGATGTCCTGGATTCGATGGCCGACCTCGTCGAAACGCATACCGAGCAGGAGACCGAATTATTCGACGATGTCCTCCAGCAGGTTCCGGCCGAAGAGCGCCGAGAGCTTCTGGAGAAGATGCAACAGGTCTAGGATCCGGTGCAGCTGTACTCTCCGGGCTCTGAGCCGAGTCCGGTGGCCGGTCTCGTCGATCGACGGCAGTATTCTCACCGATTAGCCACCGCGGGGGCGCGAAACTCGATTCCGTCGCGGCGGGATAGGGCACCTCAACGAGGTCCAATATGGAACGCGAAAATGCAGAGTCGATCGACGATGGAATCACCATCGTCGAGCCCACTGAATCCGATATCGAGCCCAT
>CAYUPT010000762.1:0-2138 GCA_964446725.1 uncultured Bradymonadales bacterium
CCTGCTGTCACCGGTCGACGAGATGCAGTTGGAGATGAGCTTCGACAAGCTCGATGCCGGTGGGCGACGCCTGCGTGGCTCTGGCGCATTCCCGGTCGAAATTGAACCGGAGGACGCCGTGGAGGTCGTCGATGTCGATGAACCCAATCACAGCGTTACCATTGAGCCCACCCAATTTGGTTCCGTGACCATGAGTCCCGAAGGCCATGACCAGTTCGTGGAGCACCACTTCGTTCGCGCCGGTGATCTGACGGCCATGGATGCTCGCCTGTATCGACTCGACGAACAGGGAGGAAGAGCGGGGGCGACGTCGACGATGATCGTAGACGCCATCTATGAGATCGAGGCGCTACCGGGGTTATCCGACGATCAACCGCTGTGCGGCGGCCGAGTGGCGACGTCCGTCAATTCCATGACGCCCGCCATCTGCGACGAGGTCGGTGTGATGGAGACCACGGGCAATCCGGCGGTCGCCGCTGCCCACGGCGGGGTGTGCCGGCTTCGCGTCAGCCTCGAGACCGGCACCGCCGGGGCAAGTCTCGTCGAAGAGCACACCTACGACGTCCAGTATTCCTGGTAGACGTCGCCCGGTCGGTGCCGATTACGAATCCTGTTCGACCAATTTGTCGACGAGATCGATGTAGGCTTGCATGGCGTCGTCGCTGCTCATTCCCTTCTTTTCTTCGCGGGCTTCGTGTTTGGCCCGAGCCTGGATCTTGAGGCGCGACGGTTTGCTGCCGGAGACATCTCCGTCGGTGGCCTGTTTGTAGAGGGCATACAGTTCGAGAAGGGTGTCGTTGTCCGGGCGCTCGGACAGCTTTTCGACACGATCGGAAGCATCTTCAAATTGTTCCTGCAGACTCATCACTAGACCTCGATTAGAGTGAGTAAAATCAGTGCGAACATTGCGTCATCGATGGCAGCTACGTTACCAGAGCCGTCGACAGGTCCAAAGCAACCGAGCGGAGTACGGCGATGAGCGATACAGGAGCAACGAGACGGCCGACGAGAAAACAGGGGTGGTTGCGACGGGCGATCGGTCATGTTCGCACCGTGGCACCGACGCTGCGTCAGAAGGTCGCCCCGCCGACACCTCCGCCCGCCGAGTTGTGGCGCGCGACGGTCGCCAATGACCGGGGAGACGATATCGTCTACACCGGGTTATTGTCCGAGCAGGGTCGTCGGGAGACGCTGGTGGTCCTGCTGCACGGACTGGGCGGTGACGTCGAGCGCGGCTATTGCGTGGCCGCCGCGTCGGCGGCCCGAAGAGCGGGGCTGGCCTGTCTGCGGCTTCCGCTGCGCGGCGCCGATGGAACCGGAAAAGACCTGTATCACGCCGGCTTTACCGATGATCTGGCGCCGCTGCTCTCGACATCACCTATCGACGAATACGAGCGAATCGTACTGGTCGGTTACTCGCTGGGTGGCCATGTGGCGCTGCGGGCGGCGATCGATGGCGTCGAAGACCGACTGGCGGCGGTGGCCACCGTATGCGCTCCCCTGGATTTGAAGGCGACCCAGCAGGCCATTGATGCGCCGGAGGCCTGGCTGTATCGCCGCTATTTGCTTCGGGGACTCAAGGAGAGCTACCCGTCGATTGCCCGCGGTGGCCCGGCGCCGACACCGGTCGATCGGGTCGACGCGGTGACCACGCTTCGCGAGTGGGACTCGTTGACCGTGGTTCCCCGCTTTGGATTTCGCGATGTCGATGACTACTACGCTTCGCAGTCGGCGGGCCCGAGGCTAGGAGAGATCACCATCCCCGTGCTGTTTGTGGCCAGTCCCGCCGATCCCATCGTGCCCGCCGACTCGCTGCGCGGTGCGCTCAGTCGGGCCGGAAGGCGCACCACGGTGCGTTGGGTCCGAGGCGGCGGCCACGTCTTCTTTCCCCGGACGGCCAATCTCGGTCTGGGCCCAAACGACGGCGTCGAACACCAGATCATGGGCTGGATAGGCCAGTCCACCTCGTAGGCAGCGACGCGATTAGCGCGAGGGGACGGAGCGCAGGAAGTTTTCGTTGTTCTTGGAGTCCTTGAGCCGCTTGAGCATCCACTTGAGGCCGTCGTCCGGCGACTGGTCCATCATGTAGCGACGCAACTTGGGGATGTGTTTTTGCTCGTGGTCATTGAGCATGATCT
>CAYUPT010000763.1:0-2136 GCA_964446725.1 uncultured Bradymonadales bacterium
CGGGCCTCCCCGGGCGACGTATTTTTCCCGGCGAAAGGCCGTCATTCCGTCACCGCCGGTTCCGGCGATCACCTGAATTTGAGCTTCATCGGCAAACTGGGCCATACTTTTACTTTCCGGGTTGTAAACAACGCCAAAACGCCCCCGAACGTCCGGTAAATGGTACACCGGAGGCCGGGGGCGTGGAGGTCACCGACGGGCTACGAGGCCTGTCGATCCTGGATCGAGCGCGATTTCAGAAGCGGTCAAAAAAAGCGGACCGAGCACCCCAAAGAGTATTCGGTCTCTCCGCTCCCAGCGCTCGGCGAATGCCGATGGGAGACTTTTTGACCGCTTCTCAGGCCGTTATTCTGCAGCGGCCGTCTCGCGCGTCGGATAGACCGAGATGTACTTGCGGCCACCGGAGCGCGTCTCGAAGTGGACGACGCCGTCTTTTTTGGCAAACAGCGTGTAGTCCTTTCCACAGCCGACGTTGCGACCGGGGTGGAACTTCGTGCCGAGCTGTCGGACCAGAATATGTCCGGCCTTGACCTGCTCGCCGCCGAATTCCTTGATTCCGCGGCGTTGGCCGCGCGAGTCGCGCCCATTCTGGGTGCTTCCCTGTCCTTTTTTATGTGCCATGTCGAACTCCTTCGGGAGTCGACGTCGGCATCGGCCTCGCGTCGGGAGGCGTCAGTCGACGTTGACGTCCTTGATTTTGATGCGAGTAAAGGGCTGGCGATGACCGTGCTTTCGCTGGTAGCGCTTGCGGCGCTTCTTTTTGAAAACGATCACTTTCGGCCCGCGTCCTTCGGCGACGATGACGTCGGCCTGGACCGACGCGTCCTCGACGACCGGCTTGCCGACGACCAGGTCTTCGCCGCTTCCGACGGCCAATACCTCATCGAAGGTCACGCTTCCGCCGTCTTCGACGTCGGAAAGCTTTTCGATATTAAATTCATCGCCCGGTTCGACGCGGTACTGTTTACCGCCTGTACGGATCACAGCGTGCATGGTTCAACTCCTGAAAAAATCGCAATGTCTCGAGTCAAAGCGCCGCACGCCCACCTGACCAAAACATCGGTCGTCGACGGGTGTAACGGGCCACTTCGACAGTGTATTCCAAATGTGTGGGCCTTACCGGAGCGGCGTTGCGCCGCCATGGGGCCTCTCGTGAAGTTTTCGGCAGAGAGGACATCCCGAATAAGGGTGGCAGTTGATACAAGGTGAGCCCCCGGCCGTCAAGTCCGCCCGTCGCAATCGTCGATCCCGGCGATCGACAGGGGCCTGCGCAGGCTCGGCTTGAGTGGCGCCGACGCAACTGATAGTCGGCGGGGATGAATTAGCACCGCGCACAAGGCGGCCCATTACCAGATCGCCACCGATACCGCCCTTACCGTTAATACCGCACAGACAACGCCCATGCGCTTTCCGCACCGCGAGCCCATCGACGTCGCACAACTTCTGGATCTCGACGAATCCCTGACGCTTGAGGCCGACGAACTTATCGAGTTGCTCGACGATCAACTCAGCGAGCGGCGCAAACAGCGCATCGACGATGTGGTCGCCGAACGCACCGTCGAGGTCATGCCGGTCATGGACGGCATCTACGACCTTGGCAATGCGGCGGCCGTGCTACGAAGCGCCGAGGGCATGGGGTATCAACGGGCCCACGTCATCGACACCCAGCCCCATCACAAGGCCTCCGATCGCATTACCCAGGGCGCCGACAAATGGATGGACGTCGAGCGCTGGACCGACCCCGCCCCGTGCATCGACCAACTCCACAACGAGGGCTACCGGATCGTGGCCACCGACCTGGAGGCCGATATGAAATTGGCCGACGTCGACTTCACCCGCCCCACGGCGCTGGTCTTCGGCAATGAAAAAGACGGCTGCAGCGATGAGATGCTCCAGCGCGCCGACGCCCGCTGCATCATTCCGATCCACGGCTTCGTTCAGAGTTTCAATATCTCCGTCGCCGCCGCCATGTCGCTGTACGAGGCGATGCGTCAGCGCATTGATGCACTGGGCCACCACGGCGACCTCGACGGCGATCAGCGCCGGATTCTCAAGGCCCACTTCTACATTCGCGCCATCAACGACGCCCGGCGACTGATCCCGTCGCTGTGGCGCCGCCGCGGCCCGTCCTGAACT
>CAYUPT010000764.1:0-2134 GCA_964446725.1 uncultured Bradymonadales bacterium
CGCCGCGTAAAAGCAGTCCATGTCGATGTGAATGATCTTGCGCATCGGTGGCATCGAAACAGATTTTGGCCATACCTTCCAGTGCCGAACTGCGGGGCGCGGCGCAACGGCCGGAGGCACGAGGGCGCCGTACCGGGCGTCGGCACGGCCCAGCGGTTTGGCTTGACAGTCAGGGCGGCGAGACATACCCGTTGAGTCCGTAGCGTTGCTTCGATCCCGACAGAAGGTCTGTCCGGGGGGTCATTTTACAAAGCGCAGAGGTGTAGCAATGAAGTGGTGTATCCGCAGTGTTGTGCTAGTCTCAATTCTATTTTTTATGGCCGGATGTGGTGGCGAAGGCGAACAAGGACCTCCAGGTGAGGACGCCGACGTTCAGACCCAGCGCGTCGATGACCACGATGAATGCCCGGGTGCGGCGACCGAAATCTTGATTGACGGCGAAGTCACGGCCGTGGTCTGTGACGGCGAAAGTGGCCCGACCGGCGACGACGGTCAGGACGGCGAAGACGGTGAAACGCCGGAAGTGACCACCGAGCGCCACGACGATCACGATGAGTGCCCGGCCGGCGGCGTCGATATTCTGGTCGACGGCGAGGTCGAGACTGTGGTCTGTGACGGTGAAGATGGCGAGGGACAGATTCCCGAGATCTCCATCGAAGAAGATCCCGACGAATGTGGTGACCTCGGCGGTGTTGCCGTGACCATCGGCGACGAAGCTCCCTTTGTGTTGTGCAATGGCGAACAGGGCGACGCACCGGAGATCGAAATTGGTCAACCCGACAACTGCGGCGATGCCGGAGGTTATAGCATCACCGTCGGCGATGCTGACCCCATCGATGTCTGCAATGGAGCCGACGGACAGGACGGAGATGATGGACAAGACGGTCAGGACGGAGAAGACGGCTTTTCGCCGAATATCGACGTCGTGGAATTGGATCCCGATCCCACCGGTCCCTGCGTCGAGGGTGGCGTGGAATTGACGATCACGTCTCAGGACGCGTCCGGTAATGTCACCGACGAGTCGGTCATTATCTGCGCCGGTGGTCAGCCGCTTCCGGATCCCGAGATCAGCTTTTGCAACGTCTCCTATCCGGAGATGATCGAGCAAAACGACGATGAATCCACCACGGTATACGGTCATATCGAAGTCGACGGCTACACCGGTGAGCAGGGCGGTCAATTGCCCGATGAATACGGCGCCGAGTTGGGCTGGGGCGACGTCGGTGTAGAACCGTCGGATGCCGACTGGGACTGGAAGGAAGCCGAACTCGACGAAGACTTCGACTGGGATGATAATCGTGATGCCTTTATGGCTGACCTCGGGCCCGTCGATGCCGGTGACTACGACTACCTGTATCGCATGACGGTCGATGGCCAGGAATGGACGTACTGCGGTTTGGAAGGGATGTTTGACCTGGCCGATTACGACGCCGATGTGGACGCCGGATTTATGGAAGTGTCGGAGGCGGCGTCGGTCATTGTCCACTGGGATTTTGATGCCGAGGACGAAGAAGATCGGCTTCTCAGTCCCCCCGTCGGTAATGGATGGGCTCGATTTAGTGACGGAACCTTCGAAGAGCCGGTCGGTGGGAGTACGTTCTTTGGTCCTGGCGGATCGCACTGGGCTGCTGCAGGTTATTGGAGTGAAGACTCGGAGTTTCCGGACAGCGAATTCGATGATCGAGAGTTCTTTGAATTTAACTCCGAAGACTTCAGTGAATTCGACCAGGTGAGCATCAACGCTGATTTTCAGCGATCGTCCACCGGACCGGCCCAGGCTCAGATTGTAGCCGAATTCGATGACGGAACGGTTGCCCATCTTCCAGACGCCCTCGACCTTCCCTCCGGAAGCTCGAGCCACAGTGTCGACGCATCCTCGGATGTGTTGGTAGCATTTGATGGTGGCGTCATCGACGCAGACGACGAAATCGAGTCCTTTCGGGTCTACGGTTTCGATTCCGGGAGTTTCGGCGGAAGCGAAAACATGCGCGTCGAAGACATTGAGTTTGTAGGGAACTGATCTGATGAAAATATGAGTGCGATAAAATTCGCGCTCGTATCGATCCCCCGGCTCTTCGGAGTCGGGGGTTTTTTATTTGGGGGAAGGACGTTGTAATGCAATTGTTTGCTTCCT
>CAYUPT010000765.1:0-2131 GCA_964446725.1 uncultured Bradymonadales bacterium
CAGGCGCCCAATTTGAGGATCGCCGGAATGACGGCAGCGGCGATGATGCATCCGGCGGCGGCCAATATCCAGGAGAGTGGGCCGGCTGAGGCGATTTCGAGTTCGGCGAGGTTTAGCGAAAGACTAAACCACAACCCGATCAGGCCCAGGGTCAGCAAAATGGTGACGATCATAAAGACCACGGCGCCAAAACTGGATGCGATCTTGGCGGCGTTGGGCTTGTGAAATTGCGGATACATCGCGCCCATTCCTATCGCCATCGCCGACGCCACCAGCGATATGACCAGCGTCTGGGTGGCGGCAATGGCGGTCATCACGAAGCTGATGCCGACCAGTAGATTGGACGACCAGATCAGAAATTGGCCGACCAGAACAACCGGCAAGATCGTACCGAGCCACTTGCCGACCAGAAATCGCTCCAGCGATATCGGGGCCTGCAAAATTAGCCAGAACGAGTCGCCTTCGACACTGACCGCCGGAAATAAAAACCGGCCGCAGAGGGCGACGACCACAAAGGCACAGGCCGCCAGGTTAAAAAAGACCAGTCCCACATCGCCGACGAGCGCCTGGTCGGCGGCGACCTCGAAGTACTTAAAGTTGACCAGGTAGATGACGATGATGGCGACCACAATCAAAAGCTGTGACCACTGGCTGGCATCGCGGGTAAAGATGGCCTGATCCTTGTTGATCAGTTGTCGAAGTGCCGAGCCCCGCCCCGGCGAGGCTCGAAGTTCGTCGATGCGCTCTTTGAGTTCGGTCGCCGTGGTGCGCGACTGCTCCATCATCCAGTTTCTGACCTGGACCATAATGCCGCCGCCGTGTCGACCCTCCTGGGCATTGGAGTAGCCGCGAAAATACAGCGGACGATGAAGCCACACGGCGATCACATACAGCGCCAGAGGGGTGGTCACCAAAAGCAGCACCGACCAGGCCACCGGCGCCTCCAGATCGAAGAGCGTCGGCGTCAGAATATTGACCACCCAGTCGCTGGGAAGCATCGTAAAACTGGGCACGGTCAACAGCTGGAGAATTTCGCCGATGGAGTCGAAGGACTCCGGATTTAAGAGCCGCTCCGGTTCAAAGGAGCGAATGATGACAAAGAGCACCGTAAAGGCCACCAATCCGAAAAATAGCGCTGCATCGCGGGTGCGATTGGCGGCGATAATATTGGTCACCAGAAGTGCAAAGATCGTCGCCAGCGTGGTCGGAATCGCCACAAAGGGCAGCAAGACGCCGACGAGCATGGGATAAAAATAGAGCGGGGCCTCCAGATTGACGCCGACGGCGATAAATAAGGGCAGTCCAAAGAGCGCCAAAATCCACGACGACTGGACCATGACCTCCACAAAACGGGACGTGAATAATCGATCCGTCGAGATCGGTTTGGCCATTAAAAATTGAAGGTCGTCGGCCAGATACAGCGTCGAAAAGGCGGTGACCACATTCGAAAAGAGCAGTAGTGCAAAGAAGACGAGGACCGTAATCGACAGCAACCGGTGGACCAGCAGCTCGCCGACCATCTCGATGTCCAGGGCGTTGGCGACGATAAAGTCGGCGGCGCCGTACAGCAGGACCGCAAAGATGAGACTCAAAACGGCGAAGGTGGGGATGCGAATGCGACCCTGGCGGGAGCGAAGGGCGCCCTTGGCGGCCCGCAATTTGATGGCCAGCAGTCGACGGATCACGACGCCTCCTCGGTGGTGTTGCCGAAGCGCCGGGCGACGGCTTCGTCGCGCTCGTCCTCCGATTCCTCGGTGATGCGCAAAAAGACCTCTTCTAAGGTCCCGTCGGTCTCACCGGATTCGAGTCGAAGCTCGCCGAGGGTTCCGCGGGCGATGATACGGCCGTGATTGACGATGACGATGCGGTCGCAGACTTCCTCGGCGACCTCCAAGGTATGCGTCGACAGCAGAATCGACATCTCCTGTTCTTCGACCAGCGATCGAAAGAGGCGCTTGACCAGGTGATGGCCTTTCGGATCGAGGCCGACCATCGGCTCGTCGATCACCAGAAGCCTCGGCTCCGGGAGCATGGCCCCGGCAAAGACCAGTCGCTGCTTCCTGCCGTGCGAAAATCTCTCGACCAGGCTGTCGCTCCCCTCGCGCAGCTCAAAGAGCGTCAGCCGGTGGTC
>CAYUPT010000766.1:0-2128 GCA_964446725.1 uncultured Bradymonadales bacterium
ATACAGGGATATAGATGCGCGAAATGCTGGAGGACGAGGATTTTGATCAATGCCATCGCTGGGGCGAAGGCGATTCGTTTGCGTTGCTGATTCCCGGCGAGTCATCTGCTTCGCGGCGCTGTCTTCCGCTGTGGGGCTGGTGCGAGGCGAGTTTCCGCTACCGCATCTCCTACAACCCGGCCGACGAAGAGACTCTCGACAGTATCGCCTACGACATATTCGGCGACACCGACGGACAGGTGCTGGTGGTGTCGACGTATCGCGGTCCCGATAGCCGGGGTGCCCGCGGCTGGCCGGGACCACCTCATGCCAGCGAGGTGCCGATGCATCTCGTCGACAGTGCAAAGCGTCGGGACGTCGAAAACTGGGTATTCGACGGGATTGCGCCCGTCGCCTGTCGGTGGGACCACTTTGCGGGCCGCGATCTGACGCAACACCTCGACGGGGCATCTGTTGTCGATTCAACCTCTGACATGCCCTCGGCGGTCCAGAAACTGGCGGACGACGAGATAGACGACGTCACCTGGGGCTGGGATTCCCGCGGTATCGATATCGACGATACACCGCGGCTGGTGGCGCGCTTTGATCGAAGCGATTCCCGGCGTGGGTCGGACCACTGGGGACTTTTATTCGATGCCGATGTCGACGGCCGGGATTTTGCGCTGGTCGTCACCCTGCGGGCGACTCCCAGGGATCAATTCGACGTCCGCTGTCGAGTCGCCTACGCCGACGAGATTGCGCGTACAACCGAGAAGTTCGGACCCCACCAGGGACTCGTTCGACTGCTCGCACGACGGGTTCTCGATCGCGCGACGCCCGGCCTGCAGGGCAGCGTTTCGTTTTGAGGATCCATCCCGTCGGGTTGGCGGAGTGGTTGCAATAGATGAACAATTCCTGGCGTGAAACACACTGATACGATCAATCGGCGACTTCACAAGAGTCTCCGGACGTCGTATAAGACATTCGAATTACTACAACTGACTGAATTGGAGGGACGCCATGACGAAATTGCCGAATATTCACGAGATGGAGCCCGATGAGTGGTGTGATGCAATGGCCGATCTGTGGGAAGAGTTTCGAGAAGACATCGTGGCTGAATTGAATACGCACGATGACCCTGGGGACGTGGCGGCCGAGTTGCAGCCGAAGTTCGAGCCCTTTGTCCGTGACCTGGATGACGCCATGTCCGCAGACCAGTTGTGGGCGGATGTGCAGGAAGAGGTGTTGCACATCGGAGAGGTCAATGAACCGCTCCCGGTGACCTACCGCGAAGACGAGGGCGGCTGGTGGATTGCGAATCAGGAATACGACGGCGAAGAAAGGGTTGAACGACGGCACGGATACCTCGCGGAGTATGCGCTCGACACGACGGTGATCGGCGATGATGATGGCGTGGTTTGGACAGCTCGAGAGGCGAAGGAAAATAGAAAAGTTGCCAATGCCTACCTCGAAAAGCTAGAGGAGACACTCCAGGCCGGTGATCCCACGGCCGCCGATCTGCGCGAACACCTGATCGAGTTTCTCCACGCCTGTGCTAGAGAACATTCCGACGTCCAGATCCGCGACGTCTCGCCCGACGACCGCCGTACCCGACTTGAGCTTCACACCGACGGCGAGGTCTTGGGCCACATACTCGCCGTGGAGCCCGGCAAGTCCATCGAGTGGGACGACCTCCACAATACATTCGACGTCGACGACGACATCCGCGTCTTCTTCGGGACCGATCATCTACGCGTGACGGGCACCGATGAATACGCCAATTTCGACACTTTCGACATGGTGCTGCCGTCCAAGAAGGACGATGACCTCGCCGCCTATCACAGCGGAATCGCGGTCGTTGTCGCCGAATTCCGCAATGCGATGTCGATGCCACGCATTGACTCGGCGAATACCGCCGACCCAGGCCGGACGGGAGGAGAAAATGCCGAGTCGGGCTACTCCAAACGATTCGACCAGGCATTGGTCTGGGCCTCCGAACTGCATCGCGACCAGACGCGAAAGGGCAAGGACGTTCCCTACATCAATCACCTGATGGCCGTCGCCTCACTGGTGGGGACCCACGGCGGCGACGAGGACCAGGTCATCGCCGCGTTGCTCCACGACGCCATCGAGGATTGTGTCGGCGAAG
>CAYUPT010000767.1:0-2127 GCA_964446725.1 uncultured Bradymonadales bacterium
TTGTCGACGGTTTCGCCGCGATTTTGCGTGGAGAGCCGAGATTCCGGCCTCCGGAGGTGGGATAGAACGGGAGAATGGTGGTGTATCGCCGCGGCTGCGTGTCCGTGTCCGGCGGGGAAGAAAGGCCCCGATATTGCCTTGTGCTATCGGGGAATAAGCCTTGTGGGCTAGACACCGTTGCTGCAACGTAACACCCGGTGGCGGGCTTGCCCGGCCGGAGAAAAATGACCATACACGCCGGTGGTACGGCGACAGGAGGCACTACATGCCCACAATTCGCTTCGAGGGTCGAGACATCGAGTGTGAACAGGGCGAGCGGCTGCGCGACGTATTGTTGCGGGCCGGCGTGACCCCTCATAACGGGTCGGCCCGCTATCTGAATTGCCGGGGATTCGGGACCTGCGGGACCTGTGCCGTCGAGATCGTCGATGGCGATGTGGGTCCCAAAAACAACCGCGAGCAGTGGCGTCTCGACTTCCCCCCACACGACGAAGATGACGGGCTTCGCCTGGCCTGTCAGATCGAGGTCGTCGACGACCTTGTGGTTCGCAAGTACCGTGGATTCTGGGGCCAGAACGTCGACGAGTCGCCCCGATCATCGGAATAGACACCGTGACGGGGCGATGTCGGTGGCGGTCCTGTGGGCGAGATCCGGCCCTCAGTCGGCGTTGTGAGGAGTCTCCACGGCGACCTGGATGGAACGGATCGCATTGACCGCATAGGCACCGTTATTCCAGTCGTGCTCGACGGGTTGGATCTCGCCCTGATCGGTGCGGGCGCGACTGCACAGTGTCGCCGTGCCGGGAGTCGAGGGCAGGTCCCAGTCGTATCGCCACGGTCGCCAGGCATAGCGGCTGGGCGAGTCGAGGAGTTCGGCGTCGCGATAGTTGTCGCCGCCGTCGACGCTGATCTCCACCCCTTCGATTTCGCCCTCTCCACCCCACGCGAACCCCCCGACGGTCACCGTCTGACCGGCGAGCAATCGCTGACCATCGAGGGGTGTGCCGATGTGGGATTTGACGGCCATGGGTCCCAGGGGGCGCCGCACCGGCAGATGGTCTTCCAATTCCCAGCGCGCGTAGTCCTCGGTCTGAAAATAGCCGTCGAAGCGATGGGGGATGGCCACGATGCGTACCAGCCATTTCACGGAGGCCATGCCGTACCATCCGGGCACCAGAAGCCGGGCCGGGTAGCCGTGATCGTCGCTTAAAGGGCGGCCGTTCATCGCGGTCGCCACCAGTACGTCGCCGGATGTGGCCTTGTCGACGGGGAGACTTCGCGCATAGGGCATCTGCAGTACACCGCCGTCGGCGGTCTCGACCGTGCCGCGGTCGGCGCCCACGAAGACCATTTCCCGGACTTCCGAGCCGAGCCCGACCTCTGCCAGAAGTCGATCCAGCGGGACCCCGGTCCACTTCGCAGTGCCGATAGCGCCCTGTTCCCAGGGCACTCCCGAGGCCCGCTTGCCGAGGCGAGCCCTGGAGTTTCCGGCACATTCCAGGGTGGCGGCCAGGGTTCGCTGGTCGAAGCGTTCGAGATCGGCGAGGTCCCAGTCACCGGGCTCGTCGACGGCGCCTTCGATACTGATCGACCACGATTCGGCATCCAGATCGGGAATCTCGAAGTGGTTGCGCACGAAAAACTGCTGTACCGGCGTAAGGTGCCCGCGAAATACCTCCTGTGGCCCCTCCCGGTTGTCGGGCTGTCGCTGTCGAACGATCAGGTTCTTCGATGGCCGCTGTGTCATTTATCCTCCCCGTTGATGTTCCAGTAGACGTGACGCCCGCGGTCTCGGTGTGGCCCTGGTCTTCGGGATTGCTCCGCCCGAGAGCAGAGACACCTCATCGCGCCGGCGCCATGTCGGCTCAAGGCGTTATAAATCTAGATGGAAACCGGAGGCTGACAACTCTTCTCGGGGGCACCGGCGGGTTCGCCGGGAGTCGCTGACCTCTTCGACGAGTCGATGTCTCTCCGATGACCCTCCAGGTGACCGTGAGCGCGGATTCGCGGAGGGCCGTGGTCGAAGACGGGGACTCGGCGGTGGAGATTTGCGATTCCCTCGAAGAGTTGCTTTGCTGTGTGCGCCGCTCTTCGAAATTCAATTCCCGGAGAAAAAAATGAGCCGTC
>CAYUPT010000768.1:0-2123 GCA_964446725.1 uncultured Bradymonadales bacterium
ACGCGTCGATTCATCGACAGCCCCACCTCCTCGCAGCGCTCCGATGCCTTCGAGGCCCTGCAGACGACCATCTCGAAATGCCGAGAGGCGATCACCGAGCTGAGGCGCAACAAGGACGAGGCGGGCACCAATTTGCGCATGACGAAGATCACCCGGCGCCTGCTTCAACAGCTCGATCGACTCCAGTCACTGCTCCACCTGACCCATCCGCCCAGCGAACTCGACGGTGTCGTCTGCGCCGGACGTCTCTTTCGAAATATCGTCGAGGGCGAATTGACGGCGACCAGCGTCCGGCGACTGGTCGCCAAGAACACCGATCTCGTCGCCTACCAGATCACCGCGCAGGGAGCGACGAAGGGTCAGAAGTACATCACCGATACCACCGCCGGCTACTGGCATTTTCTGCGGGCTGCGCTTCAGGGCGGAGCCATTGTCGCCCCCTTTGCCGTCATCAAATTGTGGCTCTCCGGACTACCGCTGTCGCTGGGATCCCGTGGACTGCTGTACGGACTCAATTACGCGGTCTGCTTTACGATTCTGTATCTGACCGGTTCGATTCTGGCGACGAAACAGCCGGCCGTGACGGCATCGGCCATTGCCCAAAAAATCGACGAAGCGACCAGCGACGACGACGCCGTCGAAGGCGTCGCCGACGTGGTCATACTGGTGTGGCGAAGCCAATTTGTCTCCTTTGTGGGAAATCTCGCAGCCGCCTTACCTCTGGGGGTATTGATCACCTACGGCGCCATCCAGTGGCGCGGGGAGCCGTTGGTCACCCCCGACAAAGCGCACTACCTGGCCGATAGCGTTCATCCATTGGCCTCCGGGGCCCTCTTTTATGCCGCCGTGGCCGGAATTTGCCTCTTTGCCGCCGGCATCATCAGCGGTGCCGTCGACAATCACGTCCTGTACGCCGATATTCGACGCCGAATCTCGGAGCACCCGGCGCTCGAATTTTTGGGCGACACCCGTTCATCGATCGCCGACTTCGCCTCCAAACACCTGGGGATGATGACCGGCAACATCGCCCTCGGCTTTATGCTCGGCATCGCCGGGCCCGTGGGCATTGCTCTGGGCTTGCCCATCGATATTCGTCACATCGCCTTTTCTTCCGCCGAACTGGGCATCGCCGGCTACACCCTTCCCGAATTCGCGGCATCCCTCTCCGGTCTGATCGCTCTGGTCGGGGTGTTGGGCATCGGCTTTATGAATTTTTTGATCTGCTTTGTATTGACCATGGGCGCCGGCCTCGACTCGCGGGGCATCGGCTTTGAGCAGACCGGGCGGCTGTCGGCGATCTTACTTCGGCGCGCAATCAGCCGGCCCTGGGAGTGGTTTTTGCCGACGTCGACGCCCGACTACAGCCTGCCGGACTCCATCCCCAGAGACCGCTGACCCTGATCTTGTGGTGCATCGCCGGCCCGGCGCTCCCAATAGCCCGACGCATCGATCTCAAAATAGATCTCTTCGCCATTTTGAAGCGACCCGAATAGTGCGCTGTACGGCTCCATACCAAAATCGGCGTGCACCGCCTCGAATTGGGCGTCGACACTGAAGCGATCGCCGTCGAAGTCGACATTGAGCGGCACGTCGTATTGCGCCGTCTGACCGCGCACCGTGACCTCCAGGCGCGATCGCCACTGGCCGGCGTCGTCGACCTCGCAGGCCGTGCTCTCGATGTAGATATTGGGATACGAGTCGGCCTGCAGTTGGTCGTCGCCGCGCATATCGGACTCCACGCGGCCGCGTTCCCAGTCCCCTTTTTCGCCCTCCAGCCCCACCCAGGCCCGATCGTCGTCGTGGTCGGCGCGAAGGCCGTCGACCGGGATCTCCAGTCCCACATGGCACTGTCGGGGCTCATCGAGGTCGTCGACCCCGATCCGCTCGTCCCAGGCCATGGCCCGGATGACGTGGTCCGAGCCGACGCCCGACAGCCCCTCGTCGTCATCGGCGAAAATGACGACCAGCAATCGACTATCGGAGTCGAGTACGCCCGACTCCCAGTCGTCGTCTGTGTCAGCGCCGACCTCTGTCAGCGCCGGTGGCGATGGCTCATCGGTTGTCACCGGCGCCGAATGATCGCCGTCGGTCAGACCGAGAATGACGGCCAGTCCAACGAGGAC
>CAYUPT010000769.1:0-2122 GCA_964446725.1 uncultured Bradymonadales bacterium
GTTGCGGTCTGCATGTACTATCCTGTCGTGACCTGTTGCCTGATCGTTACGTCGCGTGCGGACTCGCGTGGTGACGAGCGATCCTTAGAAAAACCAGCTAAAGCCAAGTGAGATTTCCGATGGGTTGGCCACACCACCGCTGACCTTCTGGAAGACAAATTGCCGGTAGTCGGCGCGGAATCCGGCGTGTTGGCCGGCGTATACGCCGACACCGAGGCCGAAGACGCCCTCCGGTTTGACCGTCGTACCCGGGTCGGCCCCGAAGTCGGACTGCGTCTGAGAGACGACGACCCCGGCACCGCCGAAGGCAAAGACATCGAAGTAAAAGAGGCGATCCTCATAAAAGGAGAACTTCCCGTAGACCGGACTCCATTTGACGCCCAGCGTGGTGTGCGACAACTGGGTATCACCGATAAGAGGCCGATTGTCGGCGCCGATACCGTCGCCGTCGGCGACGACGTCGTTGACCGCCGTGTCGCGGCTGAAGTTAAAGGAAGTCGATGCCTCGAGCCCGATATTCTCGAGCAGGTAATAATTGCCGCGCAGCCCGAGCGGAAAGTACTGCTCGAAGATGCTGTTGGGGATGACGCCACCGTAGAAGGTGGCCGAAAACCGCCCCTCTTTGTGAAAGGCCCGCTGCTGCATGGCGTAGACTTCACGCATCTCCGCCCAGTACATCGGATCGTCGTCATCGAGTTGCGGAAGACGGCTCTCCTCCTCTTGGGCCTCCGCATCACCGTCGGCATCCAAAGGGCTGCCCTGGGCGGCGGCGGTACCGCTGACCAACAGGACAAATATGGTGAGTAGAACCGTCCACGGTCCAAACTTCGTTGCTTTGACGTTCACCGTCTATCTCTCCGTCTCGTATCCGTTACTAACTCTCAACACGGCGCTTACTCCAATCGGTTAGGACCGGCGTGCAGCGCCGTTTGCTGCGGGCAGATGCTCGGTACTCACTCTCCGCCGATGGTATCGGGCGAAAAGAAGACCCGTCGTGTATCGTCGCTTCCTCCGCCGTCTTGGATGAACTCGACGGTCCGCTGACGACCGAGATTGACGTCCAACTCCGTCTCCAGCATGTAGGGCTCGATTTCTCGTTGTTGGCCCTCGCCCAGCCGGGTTTGATCCTCGATCCTCACTCCGACCTCCCAGGCCGCCTCGGGCGTCCATACGGCCGCCGACAGCGGCTCTTGAATCTGACCTCGAGACACCTGCGGGACGTAGTGGTAGGAACCACCGGTCTCGCAGGCGATCCGATTGTAGTCGGCAATCGGCCCGAGCCGTCCGTTATCGTCGTATGTCGGCAGGCAAAAGTCCGTGTCGCGATCTCCTTCTTCGGGCTTCACGACATCGCTGACACCGGGATCGGTGTCGGTGTCGACGTACCACGTCGGCTCCCGGCAGGTCTCGAAGTTTTTGCAATCCGAATCGGAGCTGCACTCCTGCTGGCCCTCGTAGTACTCCCAGTCGTCGACGATGCGCTCGGTATCGCGGTCGGTGTCGACTTGAATGATGGATACCGACACATCGATTCCGATGCTATCGGAGATGCTTTCCACTTCGTCGATGATATCCTGAGGACCCGTGGGATTGGTGCGCCGCTCGTCGTGGCCGGGAACAATGACGACCAAACTGCCCTTTTCGACGTCGCTGACCGACTGGTCGCGAAATCCTTCGCTGAGCACGCCCAGCATCGACTCATAGACTCCCGAACGGCTCTGATTTTCGTCGGAACTATATCTATTCAGAACGTTCACAGCCTCACTGGAGTCCTGCGTCCACATCGAGTCGTATTCTTCGTCGACACGGGAGCGAATCGTTCCCCGAGAATCATCGAAGGTCCAGAACCCGAAGAAGGCGTCGCGCTCTCCGTCTTCGATGACGAATTCGTTGAGCCGGCTCCATTCATCGGCGGCGTCTCGGACCGCCACGGTGCGCTCTTCGTCGGGGTCGACACCGAGTTCGATATCCATCGGAGTATTTTCGATTTCGGCAATCACCTCGCCGCTGCTCCGATCGTAGCTAAAGAGATTGGTAACATCCCGACGCAGGTGGCCGTTCCACAGGCCGACGTCGGACATGGCAACTGCAAAGGCCTGCGACTCCGGGTCATTGTCATTAC
>CAYUPT010000770.1:0-2119 GCA_964446725.1 uncultured Bradymonadales bacterium
CGCAGTCGGCGCGATTTACGGTGACCGCCCAGTCGACACCTGACGACAGTGCAGAATTTAGGCTCCAGAGTGGGGACGGCACCATCCACTACAGCGCCACCGCCGAATTGCACAGCGATCCGCCGTCGACCGACCCGCTTGAGGTCGCCGAAGAACTCGACGAGGCCCCCTGGGACATCGACGAAATCTACGGCAACCTCCTATTTCACGACGAGCCCTTTGACGTCCTCCAGTCCGTCACCGGCTTCGGCGACGACGGCGTCGCCCGGGCCACGGTGGCACCGACCACGCCGGCGATTGCCCTCGACGCCGCCCTCCAGCTCGCACTCTTGATGGGCATCGACATCGACGGGCGCTCCAACCTGCCGACGTCGATCACGGAATTCACCGACTTCGGCATCGGCGACGCCGACGGGCCCTTTGAGCTCGCCGCCGCACTACGCGAGACGACGGACCACAACACGGTCACCGACATCGACATCCTCGACGCCCGAGGCCGGCTCGTCGCTGCCATTCGCGGCCTGCACATGTTCTTTCACGGCGACGATCTTGGACAGGGCCAGAAGTAGGAGACCGCCAAGTCTCACAGTTGCTCTTGTGCCCACTCCACGTCGGTGACCTCTTCGAAACAACCGGCCGTCTCCTGCGTCATGTCGACGGGTTCGTCGTCGATCCCGAAACTGTGACGCAGATGCGCCACGCTGTAGTGATGGATGATCGGCCACGCCTCTTCGACCGCCAGATCTGTGGGCCGACAGCCGTCTTCGCCCAGTGTTTGGATAATCGAGGGGACATCGACCCCGCTGTCGGCGGCGATCTGGAGGACCCCGCCGTCTTCGGCGCCCACGGCACAGATATCGGAAAACGCCAGGTGACCGGCCTGGCCGATGCCGACCAGCCGCTTCGGCAGAGGCCCATTGTCGTAGTTGCTGCGGATCTGCGACATCTGCGCCAGGTCGTCGGTGGTTCCCCCCTGCCACATCAGGGATGCGCCATCGGCGTCGTTGACACTGACGTTGGACCCGTAAAAGATCGCCGCCTCCACGCCCGACTCCTCGAGCATCGACACTGCGCCGTTGCCGCCCATCGAGTGGCCGGTGGCCGCCATTTGTGTCGTATCGACGACACCGGAAAGCCGATGGTCCCCGTCGGCTGTGGCGGCCTCCAGTGCATCGACGACTGCCCGCATCGTCTCCGGTGCATCGTCGCCGTCTGGCGCGAAATTCTCGAGTATATGAGCCAGGTTGCGCTCTTCGTGCTCCGCAGAGGCCGCAACAAATCCCCAGCTCGCCAGATGAACCAGCAACTCGCTGGACTGGTAGCGATAGCCGGCTAAACCGTGGCTAAATAGCACCACCGGAAACGGCCCCTCACCGCTGGCCTCCGCCTCCCGGGCGGCATCCATCTCGTAGATCGGCGCATCGTCGTCGCTGATGAGCTCTCGTTCGTCTTCCGGCATAAAATCGCGCATATCGTATTCCGCGCGCGCCTCGCCGGCGGCGCCGTCGACGGCCGGATAAAAGACGGCGACATCCGTCCCCTCCTCGACTTCGATCTCCATCAATCCCACCTCGTAGGGACCGCCGATCTCGTAGGCTCCGCAGGACTCCTCGACATCCTCCCCGTGGTCGTTACCTTCCTCATCCGACGCGTCACCGCAGGCTGAGACAAGAAGCGTACACACCGCCACCAATAGCCATTTTTTCATCAACAACCTCGCCGATCGGGATAACTTTCGATGCCATCTGACATACACACCATTATACACTTCCCGAAACCGGAATCGACTGCCGACTGGGAGACCGTCGACGACGTGGTCATGGGCGGCCGCTCCCACAGCACCGTCCAGTGGGTCGACACAAAACCGCCAAATTCCGAGCCGGGCTCGCTTCGATTTGCGGGAACCCTTTCGCTGGAAAATAACGGCGGCTTTTGTTCGGCAAAAAACCGCGGCCACTGGGAGCTTTCGGGCATCGATCGGCTGGTCTTTGAGTTGTGCGGCGACGGTCACGACTACGACATCACCATCCGAACCCCGGGAATTACCGATGGCGCCAGCTTTCGCCATCCCGTCGAGACTGGGGCCGACACATGGCAGCGCCTGGAGCTTGCCATCGAC
>CAYUPT010000771.1:0-2119 GCA_964446725.1 uncultured Bradymonadales bacterium
GAGTTTTTTACCGAACGCCATCCCTTCAAAATCGTCGACACCGACGAAACGGTGCACGGCGAGGAATTTAGCGACTTCGACGGCAATACCATCTATCAGGGCGGCAATCTGGTGGACTTCGAGCGCATCAGCGGCTTTCGCGGCAATCGCGTCTTATTTGTGGGTGACCACATCTACGGCGACATCGTCCGCAGTAAGAAGTCGAGTGCCTGGCGCACAGTCATGATCGTCCAGGAGATGGAGCGCGAACTCCAACAATCGGCCCAGCTTCGCGAGGAGAATAGTCGACTGGAATTACTGGAACTCGAGATCCAGCGGGTCAACGAAGAGATCGCCTTCGATCGCGAATTATTGTCGACGGTCAGTGGACTCATCGACGACGAAGAGCGCGACGCCGATGATCTATCGGACGTCGACGCCGACGAATTGCGCAATGTGCGCAACGAAATCGAGGACAACTGCAACCGGCTGCGGCGTCGACGACGAGATCTGCTCGACGAAATCTTGAGGTTGGAGAGCCAGTTCGAATCGCAGTTCAATCCCTACTGGGGCCTGCTGTTTAAGCAGGGCAATAAAAACAGCATTTTCGGCGAGCAAGTCGATGTCTACGCTTGCCTCTACACGAGTCGCGTCGAAAATTTCGTTCACTACTCGCCCATGCACTATTTTCGGGCGCCTCGGCAGCCAATGCCTCACGAACGATACTGATGATGACTACTTTCCACCATGTATTTCGACGGATGACCGCCCTGGTCGCGGTTGTGGCAATGGGACTGCTGGTCGGTATCGGTTCCGCCGGTGCCCAGATCAATTCGGTGCCCGACGATTCGGAGCTTTGGATCGACCCTGACTCCTCCGATGACGGCGTCGACGGCCCCGAGTCGCCCTACGCCGAACTGGTCGATACCGTCGGCCCCGCCGTCGTCAATGTCCTGGTCTCATTTGACGACGACGAATTGCCGCCGCATGCCCGCATGCCCGGCCCGACGCCCGACCACCGCGCCGAGGGCTCGGGCTTTATCATCCACCCCGACGGCTACGTGGTCACCAACTTTCACGTCATCGACAACGCCCAGGCCGTCACCGTGCGTCTCGACGACGACACCGAACTCGATGCGGAGGTCATCGGCGGCGATCCGATGACCGACGTGGCCCTGATGAAAGTCGACAGCGACGACGAGTTGCCCACCGTCACCCTCGGCGACAGCGCCAGCCTGCGCGTCGGCGACTACGTCGTCGCCATCGGCAACCCGCTGGGGCTTAGCCACACCGTCACCGCCGGCATTGTCAGCGCCCTCGACCGGCGCCACCTCCCGAGCGAGGGCCGCGAACCTCAGGGCAATTTCATCCAGATCGCCGCCCCCATCAATCCCGGCAACTCCGGGGGCCCGCTCATCGACATCAACGGCCGGATCATCGGCATCAACACCGCCATCAACCGCGAGGGCCAGGGCATCAGCTTTGCGATCCCCGTCAATCTGCTCAAAACGCTACTGCCCCAGCTCGCCGAACACGGCTATATCGATCGCAGCTGGCTCGGCGTGCGCATCCAGCCACTCGACCACCTGCTCGCTCAGTCCTTCGACCTCGACAACAGCAGCGGCGCTTTGGTCACCGAAGTCCTGGACGACAGCCCGGCATCTCGAGCCGGCATCGAGGAGCGCGACGTCATCGTCGGCGTCGACGGACGGCCCGTCGACAACAGCGATGACCTCCCGCTGATCGTCTCCATGCTCTCCCAGGAGTCGGACGTCCCGATGGCGGTCATCCGCAATGGAGAACGCCTCGATCTCGACGTCCAGCTCGAATCGCTGCCCGACCAGTCCCGACCCGACTTGCCCGATACCGAGACCGATGCCGTCTCCGCCCGCCATCCGCTGGGCATTGAAGTCGAGGAGATGACCGAACGGGACTCGCGCCAGGCCGACGCCTCCGGCGAGCAGGGCGTGATCATCACCTCACTGACCGAAAACTCTCCGGCGCGCCACGCCGGCGTCCAACACCGCGACGTCGTCGTCGAAGTCGACTCCCGACCCGTCGGCAGCGAATCCGAATTTCGAGAGGCCATCGAGGAGACCGACGCCGACTCCGTCATTCGCCTCAAATTGCTGCGCGACGG
>CAYUPT010000772.1:0-2117 GCA_964446725.1 uncultured Bradymonadales bacterium
GTGCTGGTAACGCCGATGGCCGATGGTGTTATTTCGGTTCTGCGGTCGTATCGACGGGTTCGGTGACGGAGTCATCGGGTGTGTCGGCCGAAGAGCGCTTCTCGAGCCACCGCTCCAGGCGCCGGTGTGGCCGCTGTTGATTGCGCCACTTTTCGGCCTGACCGACCAGAGCCTGGATCTGGCGGTGTTTCGAGGCTTTTCGCCCGCCGCAGGCAGACCACAGGGCATCGACTTCGTCGTCGCCCAGACGCCGGTACTCGCCGGGCTTTGGTACGTCCATGTTGACGGGACCAATGCGGGGCCGATGCAGATGCTCCAGGTGGAGTTCGGCGCGCCGGGCCATGCGGCGGATCATGCGATTTCGGCCCTCGTCGACGACGACGGAGACCACGGTCGTATCGTTGTCGTGGTAGACGATATCGGTGCGAAGGGCGCTGGCCGGTGATTTATTGTCGCCAATATCGATGCCGTCTTCCATCTGTTGTAGTCGCCGGTCATCGGCGTCGACGCGGCCGCGCACGGTCAGGTGATACTCTTTTTCGACGTGGAAGCGCGGTCTGAGCAGGCAGTAGCAGAGATCGCCGTCGTCGGTCATCAATAAAAATCCCGTCGTCGGCCGGTCGAGTCGGCCGACGGGAAAGATGGCGTCCGGAAGCGTCTCGATCCAGGGTTCGAGGCAGTCGCGACCGGCGGGGTTGCTGGTCGTGGAGATGACGCCTTCCGGTTTGTGGAGCGCGAAGTAGTGGCGCGGTTCGATGAGTTCGACGGGCTCGCCATCGAGGAGTACGCGGTCACCTTCAAAGATCAGACTCCACTGCTCGTAGTCGTCCTGCCAGGGCTCTTCGGCGGGGCGGATTTCGATGCGGCCTTGTTCCCAGGCGGTTTCGATGTCGCTTCGCGAAAGCGTGGTGGCGTCGGCTAAGTATTTGTCGAGACGGCGGGGTATCATCGGGTCCGGCGGATAATTTGGGATATTGGAGGTCGTGCGGTGGGACGCCGGGAGCATAGAGCGAAGCAACAATATTGGCCAGAAGCTCGCCATGATCGTGGAAACGGATGGGCCCGCTTACTGGTCCGGGCAAAAATACCAGTCGACGTGGACCTCGTAGTTGCCCTCGGGACAGGGGAGTTCGTAGACATCGACGACGTTGTCGCAGCGGCCGCCGGGGCCGATATTGCCGAGTCGGGCCAATCCGGCGCGGGCGGCGATATTTTCGAGCGCCGGTCGGCCGGAGGCGCACCGCAATCCGGCGACGCGCTCATAACCGAAGTCCCTGCAGGTCTCGAGTGGTTCGTCCTCGGAGGTTCGGAGTTCTCGCAATTCATCGACGTCGGCCCAGCGGCGTTGCTCCCAGGTGTCGGGGGGAACCGATATCGGTTCCGGGACGATGCCCCGTTCTTCGGGGCATGTCACAGGCGCCGGTTCTTCGACTTGTGAAATGCAGTTGGAGGCGTCGGCTTCGCAGGCCCGAATGTCGTCAAAACGCTCTTTGAGACGGCATCCCCGGCGATAGTCGAATTCGCAGGAGCGACGGTAGTACGCCAGTGCCGCTTCATCGTCGGCGACGGCTCCTTCGCCGAACCGATATCGATTGGCGGCATCGATGCAGGCCTCGGGCTCGCCGAGTTCACAGCTCGCGCGGGAGTAGTCGAGGGCGACGGCGAGGTCGGAGTCGCCGGAGGCCCGTTCATACAGTTCGCGTCCCTTCCATTTGCATGCTTCGGCATCGCCGTGGTCACAGATGTCGGAGGACACCGGTTCCAGTTCCGTCGGTGCCCGGTCGGATTGGGTCGATGCGGTTCCACAGGCGACGACGACCGAGGCCAATACAATCGCCCAACAAACGAGAATTAACCGGTCGATAACAAAGCGGTTCGCACCCAACTTCATAGTTGTACTCCAGTATCACTGATGATTGTCGACGCGCCTGACCCCGACTATTCATGACGCGTCTACTGCGGCGCATCAGGCACCGAGAGGCCGTTATCTCACCCCAAGGGCACTTCCTCGCTTCACCCCAGGGGCACTCGGTCGCATTGCTCCCAGCGCGCTCAGGGCGCACTCCTCGACGGTGCGCTGCACCGCCTGCGGGGCTCGATTTAGGCCTCTCGATGCT
>CAYUPT010000773.1:0-2116 GCA_964446725.1 uncultured Bradymonadales bacterium
ATAGCCAGGGGAAGCCGTCGATAGTTCCGGCCTGGCAGTAGTAGGCGAGAAGGGGAAGTACGCCGCCGACGCCGATGGTCTGGAGGATTTCTCCGCCGCCGCGATACGAGAGCCGAAACGGTGGATAGCTGTAGGCCCACAGCAACAGCAGTCCGAAGGCGCCCAGGGGGACGGCGTATACGTGCTGCCAGACGGCGGCGACGGTGGCCGTCGTCAACATCGCCAGAAGCGCCATGAGGCCCGCCGCTCGACCCAGTGTCGACGGTTGAATCCGGCCCTCGACGAGCACGCGCGAGCCTCCCGAAAAGGGCGTCGGCTGGTCGTTGTGCTGGTCCGATTGGCGGTCGGCGTAGTCGTTGGCGTACACGATGTACAGTTGATCGAAGACGCCAAAGGCCATGACCAATGCGAATATCCACCAGTTGAACTGCCCGGTGACATGCCAGGCCAACGCCTGACCGAGCAGCAGTGGAAACGCAATATAGGACTGGGAGGGCAGACGCGAGGCCTGAATCCAGGCCTGTAGACCGGAGGAAGTTCTCATCCAGTTGTCCTTACAGATGGTTGCGGCGACTTGTCGCGAAGACCGACCAGCCGGCCACAAAATATAGAACCGACAGCACTATCATCATGTTCACCGAGCCTCGTACGTCGAGCAGTGAGTCACCAAAAAGGAGTACGTAACTCATTGCCTCGACGGCGTGAACCGTCGGCAACAGGTCGATCCAACCGATGGTGCGGTCGAAGACGGTGATCCACTCCGAGTCCGGCAGCGGAAATAGGGCGCCGGAAAATAAGAGGAGCAAAAACATGCAGAAGCTGGCCATCAAAAATGCCTGGTAGACCGATGTCGCGAGGCTTCCCACCACAATTCCAATGCCGATACAGGCCAGGGCACAGACGATGGCGATCAGCGAAGCCACAAGGACCGAGCCCTGGCTGTCAAAACCGACGGCCATGGCGACGCCAAAGGTCAAGCCCACGGAGATGATCCCGAGTAAGAGGTGGAACGCGGCGACAGCACTCAGATAATGAGCGGGCCTCATGGGCGTCATTCGCAGTCGAGCCAGCGTTCCCCGATCGGCTTCCCGGGCCACAGCCATGGCGGTGCTGAAAATCAACATGATGATAGCAAAAATCACCAGACTCGGCACAAAGTCCTGCAGGCTCGGCTCGTCGGCATTACCGTAGACCGCGGAGTAGACCAATACGAATACAGGGGCCGTGAGCAGAGTCAGCGCCAGACTCAACGGTTCGCGCCGGTGGCGCTTCCAGAAGGCTAGCCACAACTCGGCGACAATCGCGATGTGGGATTTAAGGGCGTTCATCGCTGCCTTTGGGGGCGGTGAGTTTCAATACGACATCTTCCAGATCGCCGGCGACCATCTGGAGGTCCGTGACCTCCAGGTCCCGGCGGTGGGCGACGGCGTAGATGGCGTTGAGTACCGCAGCGGGGCGGGCCGTTGTGAGTCGAAAGGTACCGTCGCGATACTCAAGGTCATCGAGTTCGGTCGTCGATTGCCCCTTGTCGAGTTCCCGTCGCAGACCGTCTGGAAACGCATCGAGCGACGGCGATGTGGAGTCGCGACCGGCGATGAGCCGAAAGCGAATGCGATTCGGCAATTGCTCATCGGCGATCAGGTCTTCTGGTTTGCCATCGGCGATCAATTGGCCCTGGTGCAAGAGCAAAACCCGGTCGGCAATGCGCTGGACCTCGTCCAGGCTGTGGGTTGCCATCAAAATCGCCTTGCCGCGTTCGGCGGCCAATTCGCGGAGGTGACGTCGAAGCGATACCAGACTTCGCGGATCGAGTCCGGCGTCGACCTCGTCGATAAAGATGATCGGCGGATCGTCAATGAGGGCCATGGCGAGACTGAGACGTCGTTTCATGCCACCCGATAATTCCGACCCCAGTGTCCGGCGCTGTGAGGTGAGTTGAAGTTGCCGGAGCAGGTCGTCGACTCGCCGCCGCATCTCGTCGGCGGAATATCCGTACATCCGACCCAGTAAGTGCAATTGTTCGACGCACGAAAGATGGGGCCACAGTTGGTTTTGCTGCGGGCACAGCCCGAATTGGCGCTGGGGCGGACCGCCCTGTCGGTAGTCGATGGTGCCG
>CAYUPT010000774.1:0-2095 GCA_964446725.1 uncultured Bradymonadales bacterium
AAGCGGCGGGTCTCCTTTTCTCGGCCCCGTACCACGCGCTTTCCCTGCAGGGGCCCGGAGGTGGCGGTGACCACTGTGAATTGGCGGTCGTCGCCATTGCCGACGTAGATGACGACCCAGTCGTCGGTGCGCCCTAATTCGTGGGCAAGCCGGGTATTGCTGAAGACGACGGTAAAGGGTAGGCCGCCGCGCTCGACCTCCATGATCGGGAGCCACTTTTCGTTGTCTGGATTGAAGCGCCGGGGGGCGATGTGGCGGAGGCTTCCGGTCCGGGCCCGCCGGCGGTATTCGCGGTCGACTTCGAGCAGCACTCCCACTGGAATCGGGCGGCGGGCGTCGTTTTGCGGTTCCTCGTCGGTCTGCCGGCGCCGGGCCCGGCGTCGGGCGCCTCTGTTGAGCATTCCCGCCAGGGCGTGACCGATGCCGGTGGCTTTGGAGGCGCCGATGCCGTCGACGTCGACGAGCCGACCGTCGTGGACGGCCTGTTCGAGTTGTTCCAGGGTGGCGACGTCGAGTTCGTCGATGATGCGTCGGGCCAACTGGGGACCAATTCCGGGCAGTCTTGTAAAGACCTCGACCGGCGAAAGCTCGCTTTGAAGCCGGGTCAACAAGCCGAGTTCGCCGGTTTCGGCGATTTCGGCAATGGAGCCCGCCAGCCGCTCGCCGATGCCCTCGATGGAGCGCAGTGCGGCGGTGCCGCGGCGCGCATAGCGGTCGGAGACGGATTCGTCGAAGTCGCGGATCCGATCGGCGGCCCGGCGATAGGCGCGGACGCGGTGCGGATTGTCGTCGCGAAATTCGAGGATGTCAGCGACGTCATCGAGAATATCGGCGATGCGGTTGTTGTCGGGATACGGGGCCACAGCACACACTCGACGTGAGAACACAGTCGACGGCGACGGCGATCGTCGAGATGGTCGATCGTCTCCACGGATCCGGTGTCGCCCGGCGAATACACAACCCACCGCCAGCGGTCGCGACGGTGCAGTCGCGTTGGATGACGGTCGGTTCCCCGACAAATGTACTCACAGGCCGGCAGTGCGCGAAATTTCCGGTGGTGGCCGGTCGACGGAGGCCGTCGTCTCAGTTGCCGTCGTCCTGGTCGACTTCGCCCTGGTTTTCGGTGACCGAGTCATCGGCGGCTTCGTCGAGCTCGAAGGTCACGCTAAAGGTTTCGCCGTCGTTGATGGCCACGTTCTCGGAGCCCGGCTCGTGGTCGTCGTAGTGGGCTTCGGCGACGTAGTTCTGGGCCGGCAACTCGTCGATGCTGAATGTTCCGTCGGACGCGGTCTCCGCGTAGTAGCGGTCGCCGACAAATACGAAGGCGCCGTCGGCCGGCTCGTCTTCGTGGTCCAGGACTTCTCCCTCCAGGGTGCCGACCTCCGCTGACGACGGCTCGTCGTTGGTGTCAGACCCGGCGTTGGCATTGTCGTTGGCGTCAGAGGGAGGCGTGTTGTCGTCGACATCGCCACAGGCCATACAGCAGAGCATCAACACAAGTATCGAATATAGCGCGGTGTTGCGAAGCTTCATCACTGGAGTTCCCGATACAAATAGAATCAATCATGTGAATACGACGCCCACCATAGGTAGCGAAGTGGCGGCGCCGGTGGCAATAATACAAGTCGTTACGGCGGTCGTCAGACAGGGATGGGCCGCGACATCGCTATCGCCGCGGCCCGAAGACACATTCTATTACTCGACGCGATAGACCTCCCAGCGGTGGCTGCCGGAGACGATATGGGGTTCGATTTCTTTGCCCCACTTTCGGTGTTTGTCGAGGGTGCGCAGTTTGTTCCAGGATTCGTCGAGTGCCGAGATACTCTCGAGTTCGACTTCGGTGACGACGCAGGATTCGTTGGCACCAATGGAACCGGTCATCGTCCGGGTGCGCTCCGGATCCCAGCCGATCTCCTGGCCGATCTCATTTTTCCACCAGTTCATCGATTCCAGTACATCAGATTTGTGTCCGAAACGGGCGTCAATCTTCCAGCGAGCAATAATCATCGGTGTCCCCTCTGTGGGTCAAATCATCGTTATTCGGTATCGGTACCGCAACACGACTCCCAGCCACGACTGCATATGGCGTAGGGGG
>CAYUPT010000775.1:0-2091 GCA_964446725.1 uncultured Bradymonadales bacterium
GAGTTGTCGATAGCGACGCCGTATCGCCGGGTCGTGGGCCGACCAGTGAAGACCGAGAAACGAAAAGGGGGTTGTCCAGTTGTGGAGCGAGCGGGGAGCGTCGACGACGAATTCTGCGGCCTTTAGTGCGGCCAGGAATCCGGCGATTTCGTCGATCGATGACGCCGTCTCCCGGGATAATTGCGGCACTGTCCGAAAGCGGGCCCGCAGTGCGGTGACAACCTCCTGTAGAGCGGAGGTCGGTGCAATCGTGGACGACGGACAGGGGATGTCGGGCCGCATCGTCAGGCGTCGGTCCCGTGCTTTGGAGTCGTCAATTTCGACGGGATTCGTCGACGGCTGACGGTGGTTGGCCGTTTCGTCGCACGGCAGGTGGTGGGCCAATTCGACGGCGGCGAGCCGCCAGGACAGTGGCGGAGTCTCGACGGTCATCGCCAGTTGTCCGCTCCCCAGACCGTGCAATGAACCGGAGAGGGCCAGTGGCGCAGTGGCCTTCGGTGTGCTCAATACCAGCACCGCAGCATCACTGTTGTTGCCGCCGGTGCCGTCTTGGCTCGCAGGATTGCCTTGCCGAGGCGGCCGGGCAACGATGTGAAGCGGACGGCCGGCGAATATCTGATTCCACAAATAGCGCAGTCTCGACCGCGTAAGCGCGACCGCCTGGTAGACAGGTGGCGTCTTCGAGCCCGTGACATAGGGCCGGGCGACGATGTCGTCGGCCGGTTCTGACGTGGCGATGGGTCTCGGGACGACATGTTCGGCGACCCGCGTAGTGTCCAGATCCATGGCTCCCCCCGGAGCTGATAATTGGATGCTTCTGACATTGAGTCTTCCAGAGATACGGCGTGCCCAAAATCTAAACGGCACAAGCGAAATAGCCATCGGCTGTTGCATCTGATCGGTGCCGATGCACAATTGGTCGATCCATCGAAGGTGTGACACGGTTACTACGGACTGCGCAGTTGGGACAGCGATGACGACTCATCATATCTATCTGGTCCCCGGGTTCTTCGGATTCTCGAATCTCGGCGGGATCACCTACTTCCATCACGTCCGCGAGGCGCTGGAGGAGGAGTTTGAAAAGCGTGGATACAACGCGGTGGCCCACGGCGTGTCGACGTATCCGACGGCGTCGATTCGAAGCCGAACCCGGCATCTCGTCGAGCAGGTCGAGGAGTCGGCCGGTGGTGACGGCCCGATCCACCTGATCGGGCACTCGACGGGCGGGCTGGATACGCGAATGATGGTCACGCCCAGTGTCGATCTGAAGACCGACGTCGATATTGAGCCTTTGGCCGAGCGTACCCGCTCCGTCGTCACCGTCGCCACGCCCCATCTGGGGACACCGATTGCGTCGTTTTTTAACAGCATCTTTGGACAGCGCCTGTTGTGGGCGCTGTCGCTGGGCACGATCTACACGCTTCGCTTCGGAAAATTGCCGCTTCGAGCTCTCTTTGGATTGATGGGGGTCTTGACGCGGATCGATCGAAAGTTGGGGCTGGAAAATACGATTCTGGAGCAATTTTATCGGGAGTTATTTTCCGATTTCGGCCAGGAGCGCGGCGTCGAAATCAACGACTTCTTGAATCATATCCGAAGCGATCAACAGGCGGTCGGACAGTTGACGCCTGGGGCCATCGATCTCTTTGATGGAACCACACAAGATCGACCGTCGGCGCGCTACGGCTGTGTGCTGACGAGAGCTCCCGGGATCACGCTCAAGGCGGCGACGTCGGTGCGCTTCGATATCTACTCCCACGCCTCTCATGCGCTGTTCCGGCTGATGCAGGCGCTTGCGACGCGGGGACGTTCGTATTTCGATATTGCGCCGAAGCAGGAGTCGAATCTGGAGGATGCCTACGACGAATTGCCCACCGCCCGCTCCAATGACGGGGTGGTCCCGACGCTATCGCAGCTTCGCGGGGAATTGATCCACGCCGCTCGCGCCGATCATCTCGACGTCTGCGGTCATTTTCGCGACCCGGACCACGATCCGCCGCACGTCGATTGGTTCGTCTCGGGGTCGGAATTTCGACGTCCCCAATTCGACGCGTTGTGGAGCGATGTCGCCGACTTTTTGCTTCGCCAGGA
>CAYUPT010000776.1:0-2091 GCA_964446725.1 uncultured Bradymonadales bacterium
CAGGACGACGGGCGCGCCATCGGAGAGCAGCGTCGAGGCGTGATGGAAGAGCCGGTCGATGGCCGCTGCCGGGGCAATGTGGATGACGTTGATGGCGACCAGGCCGTCGGCATCATCGACCGGGGGCGTATCGTCGAAGAGATCGAAGGGGCGAGGGGCGCAACAATTCGAGGCGTCGCTGTCGCGTCGCCAGGCCTCGATGCTGTCGAGGTGTCCGGGCCGATCCGTTGGTTGCCACTGCAATTGCGGGAAGCGGCGGGCGAAGTATGCGGCGTGCTGGCCGGTTCCGCTTCCGACCTCGAGGATACACCCGGAGTCCGGAAGGACGTCGTCCAAAACCTCGCCGATGGGTTCGCGATTGCGCTGACAGGCCTTGGAAAATCGTTTCATCGTCGTCGACCTCGTGATAAAAAGGTGGTGGTTGCTGGTTCGCCGGTGGGATCGCGGTAGCGGAAAATAGGGCGGTGAGGTTTACCTTTGGGGATTCGGACTTAGGTTGCCCTCTATGCTGCGCTGTCCAATCCGATGTCATACGACTCGACGTATGTGAGTGCCCGATGAGAGATGCCAGAGGCGACGATCTGCAACTCGGTGAGGGCCGACCGTCGGTGGTCATTATCGGCGGAGGCTTCGCCGGACTCAATGCCGCCAAGCAGCTCGGAAAGCGCGACGTCGATGTCTATCTCATCGATCGCAACAACTACCATCTCTTTCAGCCACTGCTGTATCAGGTGGCCACTGCGGGGCTGGGGCCGGAAGATATCGCCTCTCCGCTGCGGATGGTGCTGCGGCGACAGGACAACGTCAAGACCGTACTCGGCGAGGTCGAAGACATCGACCGCGACGAGCGCATCGTTCACTTCGATACCGGTCAGATCGCCTACGATTTTTTGATCGTCGCCACCGGCATGGAGACCAGCTACTACGGCAATGACCACTGGGAAGAGTTGGCACCGGGACTCAAGACGATGGACGACGCCCTGGAGTGTCGCCGGCGCATACTCAAGGTCTTTGAGCGCGCCGAGTGGACGGACGACCCGGAGATGACGAATTCGCTGTTGACCTTTGTGATCGTCGGCGCCGGACCGACCGGCGTCGAGATGGCCGGCGCAATTCGCGAGATCGCCCACAAGGTGATGGTTCGAGACTTTCGCAATATCGACGCCTCCAAAGCCCGGGTCATCCTCGTCGATGCTCAATCCGATGTACTGTCGGCGTACCACCAGGAGTTATCGCAGCGAGCCCAGCGCGACCTGGAGGAGATGGGCGTCGAGGTTCATCTCGATGTGATGGTCCAGGATATCACCCCGGAGGGCGTGCAGATTGGAGAGGAATTCGTCGATAGTCATACCGTCATCTGGGCCGCCGGTGTCACGGCGTCACCGCTCGGGGAAGCGCTCGATACCAAGCTTGATCGGATGGGACGGGTGATCGTCGACGGCGATCTGACGTTGCCCGGCGACGATCGGGTCTTTGTGGTCGGCGATCTGGCCTATCTGGAGGAAGACGGCGAAGCGCTTCCGGGCCTGGCGCCGGTGGCCATCCAGCAGGGCAAGCACGCCGCCCGAAATATCCGACGCAGCCTGGGTGGCGATCCGATGCAGCCCTTTGAGTACAACGACAAGGGACAGATGGCGACGCTGGGCCGGGCCAAGGCCATCGCCGAGATCGGAGATCGGCGCTTCGGTGGTTTCCTGGCCTGGGTGCTGTGGTTATTCGTTCATCTTCTGTTTTTGATCGGCTTTCGCAATCGCCTCTTCGTACTTTTGAACTGGGCCTACGCCTACGTGGGAATGCGTCGAAGCGCGCGATTGATCATGGGCGGACCGGAGATTCCGCAGGAAGACTCGATGCCCGATCGCGCACTGATCGATGTGGAGAATCGAGATCATTTCTCGGTCCGTATCGGCGGCGAAGCCGATGGGGGTTACGCGTTGCAACAGGTCGACGGCGAACAAACGGGGAGCGCCGCCGACGATTGACCTCAATGAGCACTGGCACTGATAAAATCTTGTGATGGACGGGGACGACGGTGATGGAACACGGCATCAAGTGGCTGAAGAATCGAGAGCGCGCCGATGATCTGGCGTT
>CAYUPT010000777.1:0-2089 GCA_964446725.1 uncultured Bradymonadales bacterium
GTTAACGGGTTCCAAAAAATTTGTCTCACCAAAAAGCGGTTGCGGTCCACACCATCTCCTAAGGGAGGTGCAAGCGGGCGTCTTCAGTCACCCGCAAGGGCGCTAAAAAACCCGCCCCTTCACGGGGGTAATGACATGAGACGACGACCTCCATCGGGTCGGAAATACAGGGTCGACATTTGCAGTCTCGACTCGACGGAATACATCCCGAGGACAGCCGCCACAGGGCGCGCCATGTCCCGCCAATTCAACAAGTCGCCCCAAAACAGCACGGGGCGGAGGCCGGAGGGGCCGAAGAGAACGAATTCGCCGACGTCGCTGCCGAATTTTGACGTCGCCGAGTCCGGGGACGCGGAACTGTGGCTGCGACGTGGCGATGTTATCAATGCTGAATCTGATAGCGCTATTTCGTGCCGATCGGAAACGACGGAAAGCGCAGGTCCAGCACTTCGAAGTCGGTGACGATACTCGAGATTTGGTTGTCGGCGTCGTAGCCGACATAGGTCGTGTAGTAGCCGTTGCCGAAACCGGCGTCGAAGGCCAGTAAATTGCGCCCATCGCGAAACGGCAAGTTGAGGTCGCGGTGCAGATCGATAATGGCCCAGCCGACGTTATTTTTTCGCCGCCGGTGGATGCGACCCCAAAGATGGCGTTCGAAATCGTTGTCTTCCGGCATCACCAGTTGATGGTAATTCAACAGGGCACTGGCGGTATCGCGGTCCAAAAATCCGCCCAGCGAAGAGTCGACGGGATAGCCGTGTTCTTCGCCATTTCGACCCGGGAGCCGCTCGTCGTGACCATCGGGCAGTGTCGCCACTTCCCATCGTTCCACGTCGCTGGGGCGAATGGTCAGCGTCGCATAGGCGATCAATTTCTCGTCGCGCATCTCGGGAATGATCAGATGTGCCGGATAGGTACCCGGTTCCAGTTGAAGCGAAAAGGAGTCGCTGTCGAGGGTCAACAACGGGTCACAGGCGATCAGTCGACCCGATGGCAGCACCAGGTCGCCGATCGAGCGGCGATGGACAACGATATCATATCCGACTCCATCGATGATTTCGCCGTCTTCGAATTCGCGAAAGGCCCGAAAACGCATGGTGGTTCCAGTAGCGCTGGGGGAGACGACCGGAGGGATGACAAGGTGGTGTCGATCCCCTCGTTGGAGAGTCCGGATGCGGAGTCGGCACTCCGCCGCCGGCTGCATTTAATACAACCGGCGACAGGCGCCGTTCATTTCGCGGCGAAGTCAAGAGCCGGCCGCCGGGTGGCTATTGGTCACAATTGAGGTCCGACAAAGGGGCACCGGCGGCGATAGCGCAGCAGCTGGCGAGCGCGTCAGACGCTGTGGGCGATGCGCGTCAGCTCCAAAAAGCTCTCTGCTTTGAGGCTCGCACCGCCGACGAGGGCGCCGTCGATGTCGGGTTGTTCGATGAGGGGCGTGAAATTGTGGGGTTTGACGCTGCCGCCGTACAGGATGGGTACTTCGGCGGAGGTTTCGTCGTCGAATCGCGCACTCAAGACGTCGCGCAATGCGGAATGGGCCTGCTGGGCCTGCTTAGGGGAGGCGCTTTTTCCGGTGCCAATCGCCCACAGCGGTTCGTAGGCCAGAATGACGCGCCGGGCCTCTTCGGCGTTGAGTCCGGACATGGCGGCTCGTACCTGAAATTCGATCTTGGCCTCTGTTCGACCCGATTCGCGCTCTTCCAGTGATTCGCCGAGGCAGATAATGGGCCGAAAATCCTGCTTGAGTGCCGACTGGACCTTGCGATTGACGTCTTCGTCGGTCTCTCCGTAGTACTGGCGGCGCTCGCTGTGACCGAGGATCACGTAGCGAACGGCCAGATCTTTGAGCATCGGACCGGCGACTTCACCGGTGTAGGCGCCGCTGTCGGCCCAGTGCATCGACTGGGCACCCAGAAGTACCGGTGACGCCGCCAGGGCTTCCGATATTTTCGACAGATGTACATAGACGGGAGCAATGATCGTTTTGACGCCATTGGTCGGGGCGTTTTCGGCGATCGCCCGGGCCAACTCCAGGGCCTCGTTATTTCCGAGATTCATCTTCCAATTGCCGGCAACAATGGGCGTG
>CAYUPT010000778.1:0-2084 GCA_964446725.1 uncultured Bradymonadales bacterium
CGAGATTCCGAACGACGCCGTTGACGCGGTACATCCCCGGTGAGTGCGGACCGCGCACAAGCTGGCTTCGCATGGCGTCTTCGCGGTACAGCGAGCGCCAGAGTTGGGCCCAGGCCAGAAAGAAGCGCTGGTCGCCGGTAAATCCGTCGATCACCGGAGCTTCGCCGTCGGGATAGGTCTCTTGGACGTGATTTCGGTAGGCGATATAGGCCATCTGGAGGCCACCGAGGTCGCCGATATTTTCACCCAGCGCCAGTCGGCCGTTGATGCACTCGTCTTCCAGCGGACAGAATTGAGAGTACTGCTCGACGAGGCGCCCGGAGGCCTCTTCGAAGGCCTCGTCGGTCTCCTCGGTCCACCAGTCGCGGATGCGACCTTCGGAATCAAAGCGCCGGCCCTGGTCGTCGAAGCCGTGTCCGATTTCGTGACCGATGACACCGCCGATGGCGCCGTAGTTGACGGCGGCGTCGGCGTCGGCGTCAAAAAACGGGGGTTGTAGGATGCCGGCCGGAAATGTGATCTGATTGAGCATCGGGTGATAGCCGGCATTGACGGTTTGCGGCGGCCAACTCCAGCGGCGGCGGTCGACGGGTTCTCCGAAGCGATCGAGGTCGCGCTGCCATTCGTATTCGGAGACGCGCATGCGATTGCCAAAATAGTCGTCGTCATCGATTTGAAGTCCGTCAAAGTTGTCCCAGATTTCCGGATAGCCGATACGCGGCTCGAAGGTCGACAGCTTGTCGAGGGCTTCGTCGCGGGTCTGTTCATCCATCCATTCCAGCTGGCTCAACCGTCGATCAAACCCGACCAGGAGGTTGTCGACCAATTCATTCATCTGGTCTCGGGACTGGGGCGGGAAGTGTCGGTCCACGTATTGCTGGCCGACGGCATGGCCCAAGTTGCGGCTGACGATCTGGGTGCCGCGCAGGTGTCGTTCGCGCTGTTCTTCGGTGCCCGACAGCGTCCGCGAGTAGAAGTCGAAGCGGGCGTCATCGAACTCGGAGGGCAGCCAGGAGGCGCGGTCAGAGATGAAGTGAAACGTCAGGTAGTTCTGGAGGGTCTCCAGGTCGGTGTCCTCAAAGATCTGGCCGGTGGCTTCAATGGCGCTCGGCTGGGAGACGATCAATTCGTCGAGGTCCCGGAGTTCGCGAATGTCGAGGGCGTCGCGAAGTCGCAGCGACGGGGCGAGGTCGGCGAATTCCTCGACGGTCTTGACGTTGTAGGTCTCCTGGATCTCCCGGGAGCGCTCTCGCGTCCAGTGCGCTTCGGCGAGTTGGGTCTCCAGTTCGATGATAGCGTCGGCTTTGGCTTCGGCGTCGTCGAGTCCGGCCAATTCGTGGATTTCGATGATGTAGTCGCGATAGGCGCCGCGGTAGTGTTCGAATTGTTCACTGTCGTCGAGATAGTAGTCGCGGTCCGGCAGGCCGAGGCCGCTCTGGCCGGTGCTGACAGCGTAGACCGATGGGTCGGCGGGATCGGGCATGATGCCGATGCGGATCATCGATGGGAAGGCCAATTCGGCCATCAGTCGCGCCGCACCGTCGCGGTCATCGATGGCGTCGATCCGTTCGAGGTACGGTGTGGCCGGAGCGAGGCCGGAGTCGTCGATGGTCTCGACGTCCATCCAGCTCTGGTAAAGATCGGCGATGCGCTGTGGGTCGGTTTCTGGTTCGACGTCGTCGCCGTCAATGCCGGTAATCAGCTGGTGAAGTTGTTCTTCGACGTCGAGACGCAGGGCATCGAAGGCGCCGAATCGCGATCGGTCGGAGGGGATTTCCGTCGTGGAATCCCAGGTGCCATTGGCATAGCCATAGAAGTCATCGCCGGGGGCGACGTCGGTGTCCATGCCATCGGTATCGAAGCCGAAGCTGCCGAATCGGGGGCCGTCGGAGTCGTCGGTCTCCACGCCCAGCGACGGGGCGTCGGTTTCTGCGGGTTCATCGACATCGTCGGCGCGCTCTGTCGTTTCCGTGGGTTCGTCGTCGGGCGCCGTCGGCGACGACGTACAGGAGCCCAGTAGCATCAGACAGGTGATGCCGACAGCAAATCGAAACGGTGAGGTATTCATCAAAATCTCCGGGAGT
>CAYUPT010000779.1:0-2076 GCA_964446725.1 uncultured Bradymonadales bacterium
TCGCATGCCCTCGCGCAGATTGGTGGGATTGGCGCCGACGACGACCTCCCCCGGCTCCAGCCCGCTCGTGATTTCAGTCCAGTTGCGGCGCTCAATTCCCGATTCGACGCTGCGCTCGACGAGTTCATGGTCTTCGATGACGTACAGAATCTCGTCATCGCCATCGGAGGCCAGCAGGGATTCGCCGGGGACGGCGAGCATCTCCTGGCGCCGGTCGATATCGATATTGGCCCGAGCGCGAAACCCGGGTTTGATCTCCATATCCCCAGGCAGCTCCTCGAGAGCCAGCTCCACAGTCACCCGCCGGCTGTCGGGATCGGCCGTCGGGAAGACTCGACGCACCGAGGCGTCGAGGCTCCGCTCCGGATAGGCGTCGACCGTAACCTCGACGACCTGGCCCGATTCCAGTTGCACGACTTCCCGCTCCGACATGCGCACCGGCAGTAGCAGGGTCGACAGATCGGCGAGCTCCAACACCTCTTCGTTGGCCGATACCGAGCTTCCCGGATCGACGTATCGCGTGGTGACGACGGCATCCGACGGCGCTCGAAGTTCACCGAGCGAAATTCGCGTATCCCACACATCGGCCTGGCGCTCGGCGACTTCGATCTCGCTCCGGAGATCCTCGATTTCCGCCTCTTGGATTGCCTCCCGCTCCAGCAGCGGTTCTTTGCGCTCCAGTTGGCGTTGAAGCTGGCTGATTTCGGCACGGGTGCGCTCCAGTTCGGCGCGGTATTCCGACAATTCCGTCGACGCCAGTAACTCGCCGCGCTCGACGCGGTCGCCCTCCTCGACGTTGAGCGTCGTCAATACCCCGGCCTCGTGGCTCTTGAGCCGAAACCACTCATCGGGCTCGACGGTCCCCGACACGCGCACCGTATGCGACAGGTCTTGGGTCTCGACCTCGTATCCCGCGACCGGTGTGGAGTCCTCGCCGTCATCCTCCGGCGCCGGCGCCGATTCGCCCGACGAACAGGAGACCATCAATAGCGCTGCAATGGCCACCATACTGGTGCCCAGTCCCCACCGCTTGTTGTCGATATCCAGAGCCTCGATCGATACCTCCTTTCTCATCTATCCGCACTCGCGCCCGGTCCCCGACCGCATTTGAAATAACGCCAAATCGCCTGAGCTTCCATCGACGGGCTAGCGATCTTTTCCGGGTGCCCGGATAACACAGACCTCTGGTCGATATCGAATGGCATTCGGTCCCTGAATAAAACCGCTTGGAAGGCCGGAGTTCCGTGGTTCGCCCACCATCCCCGGCTCCGCACGCCGGAACCCTTTCAGGAGCGGTACCGAGGCTGACGGAGCGACCGAAATATACCGCCGTCCAGCGTTGGGTTGAGCCTTTTCTGGAGGGTGAAAAAACGGTCTTACCCCAATAACTTACACGGAAAAGCGGAATAAACACTTGAAGGTCGAAGAATCACTTTAACTCTCCCGCCGCGGGTTGTGCCGGGGCAGGCCCGCCACAGAACAAATTCGGGTGTTGCCAAGTTTAGCTCAGAAGGCTTATTCCCCGATAGCACAAGGCATATCGGGGCTTCTCAGTTCCGCCGTCCGCCGTTGCTCGATGACCAATCGCCAGAGGTCGACACGGAGACGAGCAGAACACCGCCGACCCCATCGACCTCGAATCGGTGGTGAGCGAGCCTTGTGAGCTAACATCCTGTCCCCCCGCTTTTTTCTGGCGGATGACATCAGCTCATCGTTCAAGAGATCATAGTTGAAGTGGCACTGAAGGTGTTGGAGCCGATGACATTCCCAGGTCGGACGAGGAGCGAAGCGACGGAGTCCGACTGTCATCGAGTGGTCTTGGTGGCTCGTGGTCGGGTGCAGCGCGGCTCATCGTTCAGGAGATCATAGTTAAAGTGGTGCTGAAGGTGTTGGAGCCGATGACATCCCCAGGTCGGACGAGGAGCGAAGCGACGGAGTCCGACTGTCATCGAGTGGTCTTGGTGGCTCGTGGTCGGGTGCAGCGCGGCTCATCGTTCAGGAGATCATAGTTAAAGTGGTGCTGAAGGTGTTGGAGCCGATGACATCCCCAGGTCGGACGAGGAGCGAAGCGACGGA
>CAYUPT010000780.1:0-2069 GCA_964446725.1 uncultured Bradymonadales bacterium
TGCGGCAAAATCTTCTCGGCCTCGCTCGGTCCGACATTATTTTGACAGCTTCTGAATTCAAAATCGGCTGATAGCTACTGTTTCGTATATGGATTTGAGGACCGACGGATGCCAAAAACTATTCATGTATCAGACAAGGGCCTGGCGTCGTGCCCGGCGTGCCTCAATCATATTCGTCTCGACGACGAACGGGGAGAGACGGTGTGCCCGTTTTGCGACGAGACACTCCAGATCGCGGCCCGAGAACAAGACGAGGGAGGCCAGGCACTGGACGTCCTTCGGTCGAGTCGAAGCGGGTTGCTGGCCTCGGCGCTCGTCGGTGCCGGCCTGTCGCTGACCGTGGCCTGTGCCGATCCGGATCCGGGCGATGGCGACAATTCGGAGTCCGGCTGGGATGTCGGAGAAGACGCCGGCGACGATGTCAATTACGAAGAGGGGCCCAATCACAACAATATGGTCGCCGACTACGGCGGGTATCCCGGCGGAGGTCCCAATGATGACGAGCCCCGTAATCAACAGGAGCCGGATGCCGGCCATGGCGATGTCGATGACAACGATGAGAGCAATGGCAATGACGGAGAGGTCGACGCCGGATGAGTGACGAGTCGGATTATTCGCGAATGCCGGCCGACGACGGCGGGGACGCCGAAACGCCGACCTATTGTGTATGGGAGATCACCCTGGAGTGCGATCTGGGGTGCAAGCACTGTGGCTCGAGGGCCGGCCGGGCTCGCCCCGACGAGTTGAGTACCGAAGAATGTTTGGAAGTGGTCGACCAGCTCGCCGAATTGGGAATCGGTGAGACGACGCTGATCGGCGGCGAGGCCTATCTTCGCGACGACTGGACGACCATTGCCTCGGCGCTCGTCGATCGCGACATCACCGTATCGGTGGTCACCGGCGCCAAACAGCTGTCCCAACAGCGCGTCGATGCCGCCGCCGAGGCCGGGATTTCCTCGATTTCGATCTCCATCGATGGCCTCGAAGAGACCCACGACGCGTTGCGGGGGCCGAAGGGAACCTGGCAAAACGCCGTCGACGCCGCGCGTCGCGTTGCCGACAGCCCGATGCGCCTGACCGCCAATACCCAGATCAATCGGCTGTCGATGCCGGAGCTTCCGGCCCTCGCCGATCTTCTGGTCGATGTCGGTGCCGCCGGCTGGCAGGTTCAGATGACGGTGCCCATGGGACGGGCCGCTGACCGGCCGGATCTACTTCTTCAGCCATCGGATTTTCTGGAGTTATTTCCGCTGCTGGTCTGGATCAAACAGACCAAGCTCGACCCGGCCGACATCGGTCTGGCGCCGTCCAATAACGTCGGCTACTTCAGTCCCTACGAGCGGCTGTTGCGCTGGAGAAGCGACGAGACCGGCGGCCACTGGAATGCCTGCGGCGCCGGAGAGCGGACACTGGGGCTGGAGGCCGACGGCAAAATCAAGGGCTGCCCGTCGCTTCCGTCGGCGCCGTATACCGGCGGCAATATCCGCGACGACGACATCGCCGATGTGGTCGCCGACTCCCACGAACTCAATCACCTCCAGGAGCGAACCGTCGACGACCTGTGGGGCTTTTGCAAAACCTGCTACTACAACGATGTCTGTCTGGCGGGCTGCACCTGGACATCGCACACCTTTTTTGGCCGATCCGGAAACAACCCGCACTGCATCCACCGAGCATTGGAATTCGAGAAAAAGGGACTACGCGAGCGGATCGTGCCTGTCGATCGCGCCGAGGGCGACCCCTTTGATTTTGGGCGATTTGAAATCGTCGTCGAGGAGATTCCCGACAGCCACGAAGTGCCCAGCATTGTGGATATGGCCCTCGATCGCGTTCAGGACGCCGGCTGTGACGAGCCGAGTCTGTGGGACGAAGAGACGATCAAAGAGCGGCTTCGTCGCTGGTAGGTGAATACTGGCAACACCGGCATGCCAGGGGTCATCTGGGAGATGAGTCCTGTTCATCGGAGCCTTGTTCACCGGCGGGGACGGCGTTGCCCGGCAGGTCCGATGGAGGCTGCTGGGCCTGGTTCTGAAATTGCTCGCCGCATTGTTGCTGGGAGAGCGCGATGA
>CAYUPT010000781.1:0-2066 GCA_964446725.1 uncultured Bradymonadales bacterium
GAGCGTTCCGACGGTGTCGAGGCAACCGGGGCGTCCCGAACTCGACGATCACCTTTTAGTTGGCCCGTCATACTTTACCAATCAACAACCTGGATCTGCGATGAAATGGCTCGTTCGCTTCGCGACACTGATGGCATGTTTGGCGTTATTACTCTCCTCTTCGATGGCCGTTGCATCGGATGACGCCGATGGCGATGTCATCTGTACCAACGAATGTGAATACGCCCACGACGGAGACTGCGATGACGGCGGTCCCGGATCAGATTACAGTCTATGTGAGTACGGCACAGATTGCGCCGATTGCGGGCCTCGTCCCGCCGATCGCGAAGATGCCGGCGATTCGGGCGGAGGGGCGGAGGACGGACGGGTTGACGGGGGGTCGCAGGGCGGTGTGCCGGCGCCGGTGGCGGCGAGCCCGGAACCGGACGAAGACGGAATGCTGTGCACCAATACCTGTGTGCACGCCCACGACGGAGACTGCGACGACGGCGGCCCGGACGCGGACTACGATCTCTGTGAGTACGGCACAGATTGCGCGGACTGCGGTCCGCGACCGGCCGATGAAGCACCGGAAGATGGGGCGTCGCAGGTCGGTGTGACGGCGTCGGAAGCGGAGAGTCCGGAACCGAACGAAGATGGAATGCTGTGCACCAACACCTGTCGGCACGCCCACGATGGTGACTGCGACGACGGCGGTCCGGACTCGGATTTCGATCTGTGTGAATACGGTACGGATTGCGCCGATTGTGGACCCCGTCCACCGCAGCAAGAAAGCAGTAGTGGTGCCGATAGCTCAGATGGCAGTTCGGAGATGATCTGCACCAATACCTGCGAATATGCCAATGACGGAGATTGTGACGACGGCGGCCCCAACTCCGATTACGACCTGTGTGAGTACGGGACCGATTGCAACGATTGTGGACCGCGCCCGGCGCGCTAAGGCGTAGTGCAATGGAGGACGATGCGGCGTCGACCTGATGGGTCGGCGCCGTATTTTTTTGGCGGACTGGACGCGCAGGCAAACGTCGGAGGGTCTTCTCAGCGAAATAGGTCGAGTTGTACGGCCCGGTTTCGCTGTTCGGCATCGAGTTTCATGCCCAGCCCGAGCAGACGAACCGGTCGCCCGTGGCGGGCGACGGCCTGGCGCATCAGCGCTTCATACGTCTCGGGGCTCGGTTCGGTATACTCCGAGCGCTCCAGGGTGGTGAGGCGAAAGTCGTCGAATTTGACTTTGACGAAGAGTCCGTCGACCGGCGGCGGGTCGTCTCGATTCTCGAAGCGCTTCAGTAGTTCATCGAGCAACTCCGGGATCCGATCGACACAGGCGTCGGCATCGTCGAGGTCCTGATTGTACGTCGTTTCAACGCTAATGCTCTTGGGGATCCGCTCGACTTTGACGGGCCGTTCATCGATGCCCCGGCACAAATCGTAGAGACGCCGGCCGCGCTTTCCGAAGCGGCGCAGCATCTCGCGAAGACTCAACTGTTGGAGATCACCGCAGACTCGGAAACCGAGTCGATGCAACTTCGTGGAGGTGACGTCGCCGACGCCGGGAATGTCTTCGACGGGCAGTGTTTCGACAAAGTCATCGATATCGCCGGGAGCAATGGTGGTGATGCCGTCGGGCTTGTCGATGTCGCTGGCGACTTTGGCCAGAAATTTATTGGGAGCAATGCCGGCCGACGCCGTCAGGGCGGTCTCCTCAAAAATTCGGGATCGAATCTCTTCGGCGATCAATGTGGCGCTTCCGCCGAGGGCATTGGAGTCGGTAACATCGAGATAGGCCTCATCGAGTGACAGCGGTTCGATGTCCTCCGTAAATTGAGCAAAGATCTGACGAATCGCTTTGCTCTCCTGGCGGTAGACCGACATACGGGTCGGAACAATCACCAATTCCGGGCACAGTCGCACGGCGCGGGCCGACGCCATCGCCGAGTGCACACCGAAGCGCCGGGCCCGGTAGTTGGCCGTGGCAATCACTCCGCGCCGGTCCGGATCGCCTCCCACCGCCAGCGGAATATCCCGAAGAGAGGGATTATCCCGCATCTCGATCGCCGCGTAAAAGC
>CAYUPT010000782.1:0-2065 GCA_964446725.1 uncultured Bradymonadales bacterium
ACAGGTGCGGAAAGTTTCGGAAAAATTGCGGGAGGCCGGTCGCCGTCCGGCCGAATACCACGGCGGGGTCGCGTCCCGGAAGCGAGACGAGATTCAGGACGCGTTTATGGCCGGCGACGCGCCGCTTCTGGTGGCGACCAATGCCTTCGGGATGGGCGTCGACAAAAGCGATGTGCGCCTGATCGTCCACTTTAACATCCCGGGCAGTGTCGAGGCTTACTATCAGGAGGCCGGCCGCGCCGGTCGCGACGGCAAACCGTCGCATTGTTTGATGCTGTACAATCGAAACGACAGCGGCATCCACGAGTTTTTTATCGAAAACTCCTATCCCGAGCGCCAGGTCGTGGAGCGGGTCTGGGAGTATCTGAGCCGACAGGGAACGGGGACCCAGCAACTCGACGCGGAGTCGATCTCTAATCACAGCAGTCGCGGCCGCGGCGACCGGGTCCACAGCTGGGCCGTCGAATCGGCACTCCGACTTCTGGAACGAGGCGGTCACATCGCATTTGGCACCCGCGATGGGAGACCCTGGATCGATGTCGTCGACCAGGCCCGAAAGCGCGAATTGAGAGTCGACTGGGATGCCCTCGACCAGCAGCGCAAGGTCGAAGAGGATCATCTCGATGACGTCATTCGCTATGCGACAGGGAACGGATGTCGCCAGGATTTCTTGAGTCGCTACTTCCGGAGTGGACTCGACGAGGCCGATGGCTGCGATCACTGCGATATCTGTTGTGGGCCGCCGGATTACGGCGACGCCCAGCGGCGCGAAAAGATCACGACCACCGATTCGCTCCAGACACTGGCACGGAAGTTACTCAGTGGAGTGGCGCGCTCGGAGCGCTGCCGCGGCGGCTGGGGCGCCCATGCCGTGGCCGCCATGCTGCGCGGTTCGACGGCCAAAAAGATCCGAAACGCGGGGTTAGACGAGTTGTCGACCTACGGACTGCTGTCGGAATTTCGACAGCGCGATCTGGTCCGGCTACTCGATGTATTGCAGCGCGTGCAGTTGACACGCCAGAATACCCATGGCTGCATCTACCTGACGGAGCGCGGGACGAAATTAATGACCTCCGGTGGTGAGCTTCCGCCGGACGTCGAGGAGAGTCTTTTGCGCCATGTCGATTCCGTCGACGCCGGAGATCGCTCCGGCAGCGGTGCCCAAAAGAAGTCGGTCGGCGATACCTATCTGCGTACCTTGAAGTTGCTCGGCGACGGCCTTGATTACGAGGCCATTGCCGACGAGCGCGGATTGACCACCTCCAGCGTCCTTCGCCACCTGATGGTCTTGAGTCACGCCGGCTACGCCATCGATCTCGATGCCGAAGGCGACGAGGCGTTGCTCGAAGAACTCCGAGATGTCGCCGCCGACTGGGAGCCCGGCGATCCACTCAATCCGCTCAAAGAGGCGCTGTCCACTCCGTGCAGCTACACGACGCTCAAACTCAATCTGGCGATTTTGCTGGGAGAGCCCGATGGAGAGGCCGCTTCGCAATGAACCACTGCGCCGGGCCGTCGAGGCATCGGCACAACAGGGGTTGCAGGCCATTGGCGACGGGTCCTCGGTATGCGTCGTCGTACCCGATGCGACGCGTCCGCTGGACTTTTCGGACGTACTGTCTCCACTGATTGAGCAGTTGACGGCGGTGGCCTCGAATATCGAAATCGTGGTCGGACTCGGTCTCCATCGGCCGATGACATCCGATGAGTCGGCGCCGATTCGCCAACTGGCCGATGATTTCGACATCGCCTGGAGCCAGCACAACGCCAACGCCGATGACCTCGTCGATTTCGGTCTCCTCGACGACGCCGACAGCCTCTTGCCGGAGACCGCTCCCGACGAGCTTCCCGTCGTGCTCAATCGCCGCGTCGTCGACGCCGATTGCGTCGTCTGTGTCGGCACCGTCGAACCCCATCAATACGCCGGTTATTCTGGGGGCGTCAAAGCGGTCTCCATTGGTTGTGCAGGGGCGTCGACGATCGGGGCCATGCACGGATTATCGCTGCTTCGGAGTCCCGATACGACGCTGGGGTGTGTCGATGACAATCCCTTTCGCGCCTGTCT
>CAYUPT010000783.1:0-2060 GCA_964446725.1 uncultured Bradymonadales bacterium
ATTCCTCACGGCGTTGATCCCATTGATGCACCGACGCCACTTGGCCGTTTTCCGACCAGCATCTATCCTCGCGGGCGGCGTCGCTAAAGCTGCTCAGTCCCAGCCAATACGGAACCCATGACCGACCACGTCCTACACGTCTCCGAAGTCGAAAAGACCTATCGCGTCGGCTTTCGACGCCGCAAAGTACAGGCCGTCCGCGGCGTCTCCTTTGACATCGAGGCCGGCGAGATCTTCGGGCTCGTCGGACCCAACGGCGCCGGGAAGTCGACGACGATCAAGATGATCACCGGCCTGGTTCGACCCGACGCCGGAAGCATCGAACTCTTCGGTGAACCGGTCTCCAATGTCGAAATCCGCTCCCGGCTGGGCTACGTCCCCGAAAACCCCAATCTCTACGAACACCTCAAGGCCCGGGAGTTGATGATCTACCACGGAGGGCTCCACGGCCTGTCGCGCGCCGAATCACTGGAGCGCGCCGAAGAGCTTTTGGAGCTCGTCGGACTCGACGACGCCCTGGACCGAGCGGTCTCCAAATTCTCCAAGGGCATGAAGCAGCGCGCCGGTCTCGCCCAGGCCCTTATCGGCGACCCGGACTTCGTCGTCCTCGACGAGCCGCAGTCGGGCCTCGACCCCATCGGACGGCGCGAGGTCCGAGACCTGATCGTCGAACTTCGGCGCCGCGGCAAGACCATTCTCTTTTGCAGCCATATCCTGCCCGATATCGAAGACGTCTGCGACCGCGTCGCCCTCCTCCACCAGGGCCAGGTCGTCGAAACCGGATTTATCCACGAATTACTCGACCAGAAGGTCCTGCACTACGAACTCTTTGCCCGAAATTGGTCCGACGATCTGACACAACGCCTCGGGGATGCCGTCATCGATATCTTCGAACTCGGCGATGTCCGTCGCATCGAGCTCGACGGCTCTATCGACCTCGAAAAGACCCTGCAGACCGTCTCCGACGCCGAGGCGCAAATCGAGAGCCTCAAACCTCAAAAAGAGCATCTGGAAGACATCTTCATCCGCGACACCTCCGACTCCACCGACGGCCAGGTCGAACCATGAAACGCCGCCTGCGACAATTCGCGGTCTTTAGCACCAATACGCTGCTGGAGGCACTGCGAAACAAGACGCTGTACGCCGTTGTCTTCGCCGCCGGCCTGGCCATGGCCGCAGCAACGACCTTCGGCGCCGTCAGCCTCCATCAGGACGAGCGCATTTTCCACAACCTCGTCTTCTTTTCGGGCATGCTCTTTCTGGTCGCTCTCGCGATCTATCAGGGCGTGACATCACTGCACCGCGAGATCGAGTCGAAGACGATCTTCACGGTCCTCTCCAAACCGGTGACCCGCGGCTCCTTCCTGGTGGGCAAATACATCGCCAGCGTCGCCGTCTTGGCCGTTTGTGCCGTCTTGATGTTCGGCTTCAAAAGTGCTGTCGCCACACTCATGGGCTACGATGTGGGATGGACCCACCTGGGCGTTTACTTCGCCGGCCTTCTCCAACTGGCGATCATCATCGCCATTGCCTACTTCTTTACGACCTTCTCCGGCCCACTGCTGAGTGCACTTTTTACATTTTGCCTGGTGATCATCGGCAATCTAACCCCGCAAATTGAGGACGCCTCACGGCAATTCGCCGCCGACAACAACCCCGTCCATCTGCTGCTGGACGCCACACTGTGGGTGGTCCCCGATTTCGAAAAACTCAACCTCTCCTACGAATTGACCTATCAAATCGCCATCCCGGCCACCTATTTTCTCCACGCCACGACCTACGCGGCGACGGTAATTACCTTTTTGTTGTTCTTCGCGTTTTTGATCTTTTCGCGCCGCGATTTCTCTTGAGAAGCGGTCAAAACCACCATGACGCCGCAGGCGTCATGCCGGCGAGGCCGCCGGCGCACCGTCACCAAGCGAACAACGTCACTACCGACCCCTCCACCTCATACCACCGCTACCTCCTAGAAGTCGGCTCCCCCGTGGGGGAGCTGCCGGAGCGCAGTGACGTTGCTCCGGTTTCTTGGACACGACGAATCAGGCAACTTGTACTGCCTG
>CAYUPT010000784.1:0-2060 GCA_964446725.1 uncultured Bradymonadales bacterium
ATTTCCCGTCCATCGGACCGATCGGTGCGCCGCAAGGCGATGCTGACGCCCTTTTTCGCGATCCGGCTCGACGAGGTTCTGAACTACGATCAGGGCGACGATGAGGGAGACTGGACGCCGCGCAAGCAGTTGGAGTCCTGGAATCAACTCGCCGAGCGGCGCGAGTTTTCGGGGCTTTTTGACGCGGTGATGCACGACAGTGGCGTGGTGCGCCGCGAATTATTGAGCAACGACAGCGAGCGGCGCCTGACGAATTATCACCACATCTTTGGTTGGCTGCTCGGAAAGGCCGCCGAGGGGCATCTGGGGATGGAGCAATTGGCTGACCTGCTGCAGCGCCATCGCGACGGCAATACGGCGGAGAGCAAGGTCGAAGAGGAGACCGATCTGCAGCGGCTGGAGACCGACCGCAGCGCCGTACAGATCATGACCATCCACAAGTCGAAGGGACTTTCGGCGGAAGTGGTCTTTGTCTGCGGTGGGTTTGGGAAGCGATCAGATAAAAACAGTAAACACAAAGTTCGAGTGTTTACCACGAAGGGCGGTAGCGATAAGGCTCGGGCTACCGTCGGCTATCACTATAAATCATCTGATATTGATTTCGCTGGCGAACGACTTCAGTCGAAATTTTCTGAATATGTGGAGGCGGAAACCGAACGTCTCTTCTACGTCGCAATAACTCGTGCCAAATCGAAGCTGTATCTGCCGTATTTCGACAAGAACTTTGAGACAGGCAAGTGGTGGCCGAAATCATCGATCAAGACCGTTTTCCGTGCACTGGAGGACGTTTCCGACGGCCCCATTGAAAGCCTGGAGTCGAAGCCCGGTTTCGAGGTCGATTCCTTTACCCCGTCGGATGTCGATACCGAGCTTTTGCCACCCAGAATCGTGGATGCCGACGACGTCGCCGACGTGCTCGGCGGGTTCGACGATTCCTCGAGGCTTGCGGAATTAGCAAGGGCGAGGAGACCGGAGGGGCCGACACAGGATGCGACCTTCGACGACTTGAGAGCTGAGCGTAGGCGGATCACCACGTCGTATACCGGGATGTCCGGCGACAAGAGCGGGGAGCGCGGAGAAGCCGTGGAGCTCAAGGGCGACAAGCCGCTTCCCAAGAGCATCAACGCCGGCACGGCGCTGCACCAGATTCTGGAGTTTCTCGACTACCAGACGGTGGCCGGCAGAGATAACTGGAAGCTGTGGTTTCACGAGCATCCGTCGGCCCAGGATTTGATCGAGGAAAAGCTGGAGGACAACGGATTCGACCCCGTAGAATACGGTGAGTACACGGCGCGGGTGGTATACAACGCCTTTCGGGCGGCGCTTCACACCGGGGAGGAAGAGTTGCCGCATCTGGCAACGGTCGCCGAGGATCGAATGGCCCGGGAAGTCTCGTTTTTGTTGCCGATTCCACAGGGCAATTCGGAATCGCTGGGCCTGTCGTCGATGGCGTCGGGGACGGTGGAAAACGGCTACTTTACCGGCGAGATCGATGTCGTCTTCGAGGGCGACGACGGTCGCTTCTACGTGGCGGATTGGAAGAGCGATACCCGGATCGGTGGATCGGACTACGACTTCCAGACGCTGAGCGAGCACGTGGAGAATAATTACCGCAAACAGGTCGCGGTCTACACCACGGCGCTGATGCGGATGCTCGGTATTGAGAGCGCCACGGAGTACGGCGATAAATTCGGCGGGTTCTTCTATCTCTTCGTGCGCGGCATGAATGTCGAGGGCGACAAGGGGCAATTTTTCGAGCGCCTCGACTGGGCGGATGTGCAGAGACTGGGCGAGAAATTTGCGAGATTCGGAAATAGGCCGGGCGAGGCGATTGGCGCCTGGACTGCGGAAAAAGGGAGTGAGCAATGACGTTGTTGACCGGTGGAACTGTGCGAGCGGCCTTCGAGGATGACGAGGCCGACGACAGAAATAGTGAAGACATCGAGCGCCAGTATCTGGCGGGTGCCATGGAGGAACTCCAGGTTCGCGGTCACTTCCAGGGATTGGTGGAACGGCTCATGCCGCTGATTCCGGATGCCGGGCGCCGGCAGCGGCCGGGC
>CAYUPT010000785.1:0-2054 GCA_964446725.1 uncultured Bradymonadales bacterium
GCCCGGGGACGACCGAGACCAGTCCGGCGAGGTTGGAGGCGATCTCGACCTGCTCGCCGAGCGACTCCGCGAGGTCGGCTTTGATCATGTAGTGCGATAATTCGTCGGCGGTCTGGATATCGACGGTAAAGCGATCGTCGGCAAATGAGCACAGCGGCTGTGCGGTGGTGTCGATGTCGTCCGTTCGAAGCGGCGACTGGCGCAACAAGGTGGCGTCGAAGCCCGACGGGGGCTCGAGTTGTTCGAGGGACTCCAGGCTCCGCTGTAGATTCTCGACGAGGCCGGCCTCCGCCAAAAAGGCCTCGACAATTTCGAGGTCGTTATCGTCGAATTCGACGGGGAGTTCGCCGTTCTCGAGACCGGCTTTAAGAGAGTGCGGGTTGTCGGGGTGATCGAGTGCCCAGATATGAAATGCCAGCGGGATCAGCGGAGGCGGCAGCTCGTCGGTCGGTGTGTCGAGTAACTGCTGCGGTTCGTAGCCGTAGGAGCGCGCAAGCTCGCGGGTCAGCTGCGTGGAGGCCTCGATGAGCTCCGTCAGGGTGCCCGGCGCTCGATCGATGGATTCCACGGTCCAGGGCAGCGATTCCTCGCAGGTCGTCTCGCCATCCGTAAAGTGCAGCGTCGCCGGGCCGCCGCCGATGCCTTCCGGGTGGTGGGGGGCGATAAAATAGTGGTGTTGCTCGTCGGCGTCGTAGTAGACTGGCAAAAACCACTGTTGACCGTCGTCGTACTCGATGTCGACGCCGAAGACGCCGCGAAAGGCCTCAATGTCGTCGACGTCGCCGTCACCGGAGAAGATATCGAGTTCCACGTCGACGCGCTCGAAGGGCCGGGCGCTGTGGCGCTGAATATCGACGCCGTAGCATCGGGGCGCGGAGTGGACGTCGTCGGAGTCGACGGCCACGTATTCGGGACCGGATCGTTGCGACGTAGAATCGTCTCCGCAGCCACTTGTCGGTACCAGGGATAATGAAAGCGCGGCGAGTAAAAGCGGGCATATTGCCCCGTCGAGACCCCAAAATTGAGCGTTCATCGAAGTACCTTCCCACCAGCAGGAGTATCAGCGATGCGCTGGCCCGACGCGGGCCGGGGCGCGGCGATCTGCGGTACTTCTCGACATTCGTTGTACTGCGGTGGCGTCGATTGTAGCAGGGCGGAAAAGTGGCGGCAATAGAGGGTGTAGAAATAGGCGAAATGAATCTCCGAGGTAGATGCATCGGCCCTGGTTTTTAAGGAGCGCGGAGAGCTTCTCCGCAGTCGACGACGACCGGGCCCGAGGATACGAGGGTCCGAGGAGGAGTCGACAGAACAACGCGATCTGACAGCCTGCGCGCCGGAAAATCTAAGGGGAAAATGCATCTCCGAGGTAGATGCATCAGCCAGTGATGGCGGGGTGATGCGAGAATCTGGTCGGTCAGCCCGGCTACGGCCACTCCGTCCCCCTGGGCGCCTCGGAATCTCCGGTGTCAGCCGGACCGGCGCCGGCTTGTTGAGTTCTGGCGTCGGCCCCTCCGAATTGCCGCCAGAAGCATCAGGAGGGCGACGGCGAAAGCCGGTGTGGTCGGGCCGCCGGTGGTGGAGCATCCGCCACAGCCGGCGAGGAGGCCGGTGCCGCTATCGTGGATGTGAAGGGGATCGGAGGTCGGTCCTTTGCGTCCGTAGCGATCGACCCAGGTGGCGGTGATTTCGATGTCGATGGCATCGCTGTGGGTGTCGGCGTCGGCCCAGTGGGTGCGAAAGCCCTTGTCGGGTCGGATGATGACCACCGGATTGTCGGGGATCGAGAGATTGTCGGGATGTTCTCCCCGTAACTCGAATTGCAGTCCGTAAAGGGAGTCATCGAGTGCTTCGTCGTCGTAGGGGTAGGCGTCGCCGTGGTCGCCGGCGTATGCGGCGTCGTAGCCGATGATACTGAAGTTGAGAAAACTCAACCCGGAGAGGCTGTGACCGCCGTCGCCGGAGGTTCGATTGATGTTGCCGTCGGTCAAGACGACGGGGTCTGGGAATTCGGCGTCTTCCGACGGTTCCTCGTCGTAGATGGGCATCGAGACGTG
>CAYUPT010000786.1:0-2049 GCA_964446725.1 uncultured Bradymonadales bacterium
GCAGGTCAATCCCTGCGCGCAGTCCGAGGTCTCGTCGCACTGCTCGCCTGCCGTCGCCTCACCGGCGCCCTCGCAGATGTAGGCGCCATTGCCGCGCAATACGCAGTGCTCGCCGTCTTTGAGCGACTCCGAGTCCTGCTGACGCAGATCGGAGCAGCCGTCGGCGGTATCGAAGTAGCCATCGCATTCGCTGGGCTGGCAGACCGGCTGCTCGAGCCCCGCGTCATCGATACAGGCCTCATTTCGGTTGCAGAAATTGACGTGGGCCGCACTGCCGTTCGAGCAGACGCGCTCCGTGCCACAGGTCGCATAGCAGCGATAGCCGCGGCCGATGTCCTCACAGGCCGCGCCGTCGACGGTCGGAGCCGCCGGAATGCATTCTTCGCCGAGTGTTCGACACTGCTGTTCGACGTATTCGCATTCTCCATTGACGCATTCCTGGCCCGACGTCAGACAGTCGTCATCGTCGACGCACGAGACGTCTTCGGGAATGTCGACGCACTCGCCATCATCGCAAAACTCACCGTCATCGCAGTCTTCATTCTCCTCGCAATCATCACCGATGACCACGGCCCCACCGTTTTCACCGCAGGCTCCAAGCGACAACGCCAGCGCAACGGCTGCCGACATTATTAAAATCTTTCGGACCAAACCTTGCATCGTTTTCCTCCAAACGTTGCCCCGGTGGTGGGGCACAGATGACTTCCAAATCGGATGGCGCACGTTAGTTTAATTTTTGGCGACGTGTCAACGCCCGGCGAATAACGTTATTCAACATCCATGCCGAGCGCCGTGCGACAGGTCGCAACAACCCCAAATCACTGGGCTTTGACCTGACGACCCAGTTGGGAGCCGCGATCCATTTCGGGCGCCCTGTGCATTTTTGATCACCGCCGTTGATCAATGCATCCCGACGTGGCGGTATCGCTTCAACAACCGCCGTCCGGCTTCGCTTTCACACAACTCGGCGATGCACTCCACAATCGCCCGCTCCATCCGGATTCCCGACTCCCCGAACAGTCGGTCTCGCTCCGCGTAGGTTTTGTCGACGCGCTCAAGCATCTTCTCCAGACGCCCCTGGAGATACGACGAGGCATCGAAATTGATGTGGTTTCCATCCAACAGTAGAGCCGTGACTTCCCGCTGCCCACTTCCCCTGGCCTTGACGCGGTAGTTGGCCACCAGAATGCGCCAGTACGTCCCCATCAATTCCGCAAATAGAGGCTGGAATCGCGCCAGATCCGGCGTCCTTTCGCTGCGACCGGGCCCGGTCACCACACCGACGCCGTCGATCATGGCGTCCAATCGATCGATATAGCGCTGGACAGCCGGGTAGTCTCGCAGTCGACCGGCGCCGGTTGGATCGGAGCGATACTGCACCAGCGGGCCGTAAAACGCGAAATCGGTGACCGTCGGATACGAGCCAAATAGAAAGTTCGGCGTCTCCGACAGCAGCTCCTCGAGCACCTCCAGGCAGCGAATTGCCGAACTCTGGAGGGCGTCGTCATTTTCGGGGCGAATGCCCCAGCGCTCCATGCTGCGCCGAATCCACCGCGAGGCCTGCCGGCCGACGAGCCGCTCGCCGACGGGAACGACGCCCGTCAACTCCCGGCCGATGAGTTCGCTGACCTCATCGGCATCGTCGCGGTGGCGCCACCGCGAGTGGGCCATCCAGCGCACCATCCACTCATCGGCGAAGTCCTCGAGCATCCAGGCCAGTGTCTGGGCCTCCGTCGACGGCAGCGTCGGTCGCGGCGATCGCGCCATGATATAGCGCGCAATCTGCGTCGAATCGTTGATCGCCCACGTGCCGCGGCGCAGCACGGGGACCATCGTCTTTCCCGTCAACCGGCGGATGACGGCGTATCGGGTCACCGCATTCTGGACGCGGACCTGGTGAGAAAAATCGGCGTAGCCCGCCAGCGCCCGAACCTTACTGGAGTAGGGACTGGCACGACTGATAAATAACTCGTAACTCATCGACGCTCCTTGCAATCAAACCCGGCGCTCCACCGGCCTCGTGATGATGGGTTACCGAGCGGTTTTGTC
>CAYUPT010000787.1:0-2042 GCA_964446725.1 uncultured Bradymonadales bacterium
GGCCCGATTTTCGATTTCTCCATTCTAGTCCGTACAGGCTCCGATTCGGAACCCGACGCAAGACCTTGTTGCAAAATTTCAGGAGAATGAGATGGCGGTACAACAACACATCTATTCGATGGCCGTGGTGATATCCGTGGCGCTGTTGATGGTCGTCGGATGTGGCGGAGAGGCCGAGCAGTATAATTGCGAGATTCAGGAGTCCGATGAGGGCGCTCAATTGCAGTGTCCCGACGGCGACACCATTGCACTCGATGGGGCCACCGACGGCGACGACGGCACTGACGGCCGAGATGGCGTCAACTGCAGCGTCGACGACAGCCCTGACGGCGCAGTGATTGTGCACTGCGATGATGGCACGGAAACGGTGATCGAGGACGGGGAGGACGGAGAAGACGGGGAAGATGGAGACCACTGCTCGATCGAAGAGCAGGACGACGGGGGCTATCTACTGACCTGTGACACCGGTCTGGAGGTCGAATTTTTCGACGGAAACGATGCCGAAGACGGCGAGGATGGAGAACCCGGTTACGGATGCAACGTCGCACTGCAGGCCGATGGCTACTTCCTGAGCTGTACCGACGGCACAGAGTTGTTGCTCGCCGATGATGACGGAGATGGGGCCTGTAATGTCGATGACAACGACGACGGAACGGTGACCGTCGATTGCGGAGGGGGACCGGAGGTCACATTCAAGTTGGTGCCGGCCGATTACGAGCTCAACTTCTTTTCGGCGGAGTTTGGGGTCGACAGCGACGGAGACGCCAAGGGCCGTGCCATCGTCCAGAATATCGGCAGTGAGGATTACACCGATACCCTTCGGATCGACTATTATTTCGATCTCGACGAGGAACCGACGGATTCATTGAGTCAGCGCGATACGAGCCACTGGTTGCCCGACGGATTGGACTCCGGCTACCGGATATGGACGTCGGAGACGGAGTCCGTCAGTGGTTCGGGGCCATTTGAGGCATGGGTCTCCATCACGCATGCTGGAACACACGATATTCTCGAGGTCATCGGGCCCATCGAGTACTCGCCGTGATGTGTCAAAGTGGGCTGTGCCGAAGCGTCGCGGAGTTGACGTTGCGGCGCTCGTGTCGTTTGTCTTCGATGCAGCTTCGATGGTGTCGGCGCGGGGAGAGCACCTAGAATCTCTCAGCTCGGGGCGGTTGGTGTCGGCCGTCGATGGCTCCGGTATTTCGCCGTTGTATAGGGTGGTGTCGTAAACCCGGGGCAGAATATGTGAACAGAGGGAACAGAATCGGTGGTGGTGTTGTTGGCCCGATGACGGGGGAGCGGGGGATGTACGGTGCGAGACAATGAAGGTCAGCGCGCTGAGAGGCGAATTCAGGAGGATGACGATGATGCACAGGTTACAAAAGCCGGATGGGTCAGACGGCGAGCGTGATCGACACGAGGGCCTTCGAGCGCAGCAGCGGCAGTGTGTGTTGGTCGTGGAAGACGACGAGCATATCCGAGACCTGATCGCAGTATTATTGCGCTCGGAGGACTACGATGTCGTCGAACTCGGCGACGGGATGGAGGCCCTCAATTATCTGGCGGCCTCCGAGGTCTACGGAAATGACGTACGCCGTCCCGACCTGGTTGTTGCCGATATTCTTATGCCCACATTTTCCGGGCTCGATTTGATGGCCGGGATGCGCGAAAACGACCTGGGACCGCCGGTGATGGTCGTTACCGGCGTCAGAGACGAGGACATTCATCGCGAGGCGCTGCGATTGGGGGCGACTCAGATTCTGTCAAAACCCTTTGATGTCCCCGCATTTCTGGGAGCCGTAGAGGATTCGATGGCTGCCGATACGCCGTCGAATGTCGTCGACGACGGCGAGGTTGAAATCGCGGTGCCCGACATGGACTGATCGCTACCCCGACGTCGGAGTCGACCAGTCCTCGATGGGCCATCGGCGCTTTTGGGCTTCTCGTCGAAGCCGCGGATCGGGGTTGACGACGCGGGGATGGCCGACGCGCTCGAGCATCGGGAGGTCGGAATACGAATCGGTGTAAAAGTACGAACAATC
>CAYUPT010000788.1:0-681 GCA_964446725.1 uncultured Bradymonadales bacterium
GTTGCGGTCCGGGGCGACGGAGACGCCGACGAATGCCGGCTCATCGGAGCGGTCGCGTTCGGGGCCGGTCTGCACCGGGCGCCGGGGGTCTTCGACGACCTCCAATGTCATCGATTCGCCGGAGACGCTCTCGTCGCCGACGGCAAACGTCGGTGCGCCAATCCTGTAGGTTCCCGGCGAAACAGGGGCCTGGAGCTGGTACCGGATCGTCACCGACCGGGTGGGGTTGCCGTTTCGCACGGTAAACGACGGCGATGAGGACCGACCGCGAATGGTCATATCCTCAAACCGGGGCCGCTCCGACATTTCGATCGGGAAATTACCCTCGACGCGAACCACTGCTTCGTAGCGGAAATCGTCGCCGGGACCGACGCTGTCGCGGCTCAGATCGGTTTGGAAGTCGATATCGGGGGTGGCCACCGCCACCGGTGCCGCCAGAAGGGCAGCGCCGAATAGTACTGCTGCTACCGATCGGTGATAGCTCGATGTCGCGGGCAATGATCTGGCCATCGACTACCACTCCTTTTGGGGCTGCCGGGTCGGGGCTTCTTCGATGGCTTGCTGGAGTTGAAAATTCTGATCGATGCCCTCCAGCGAGCGCAAGACGTCGTCGATCTCGTCCTGACTCATCTCCCGTGGGTCTTCATCGGGAACGTCCTGATCTCCCTGTTGTTGGGAATC
>CAYUPT010000788.1:781-2040 GCA_964446725.1 uncultured Bradymonadales bacterium
GTCGCCGTCTTGTTGCTCGTCGTCATCGCCGTCTTGCTGCTGGTCGTCGTCGCCGTCTTGTTGCTCGTCGTCATCGCCGTCTTGCTGCTGGTCGTCGTCGCCGGAACCATCGTCGGGACGGCTGAGGTGATAGAATCCGGACTCACCGTCGACGCGGAGCATCGCTACTTCCTCATCCGGTGGGTCATCGACACTGAGATGGCGGTCGTCGGTCAACGCCGGCGGTGCGGAGTCGGTGGCGTCGTCATCGGAGCTGTCGACATCGGCTTCCTTCGCCGGGGTGTGGACCTGAAAGCGATCGTCGAGCAGGTCCAGTTGCATCAGCGGGAATTCGCCGAAGGGCTGGTCGGAATCGATGCGCTCGTCGTCGTGGCGCCAGGCGTCGTCCGGAAGGACGCGCAGCGACCACTGGAGGCGTCCGTCTTCGCCGACCGGCGCCTGGTGGTAGTCCGTTTCGCCATCGCACAGGCGAAGATAGCGGTGCTGATTTTGTTCCGGATCGAGCTGGCTGGCTTCCGTCGGCGAGTCGTTGGGCGACAGATGGTCGGTGCCGTCGGGACAGGGTTGGAAGTGATGGACATCGACGGTGTACGGCCCCTGGTGATGCTCGTCGGCGCCCTGGACTCGCGCCAGGATGTCGGTGCCAAAGTCGACGCCGTCGATCCCTGCGGTCAATGCCTGTCCGTCGGGTTGACCGGTGCTAATCATCTCGCCGGTGTCGGCGCGAATTAATTCCAATTCCAGCTCTGGGGCCTCGTCGTCGAAGCGGTCGGTTCGGGGCTGAAGGTCGACGAAGATGGAGTCGTCGTAATCGGGCCGGAGCCGAAACCAGTCTTCGTCGCCGGGGCAGATGCGCGCCTCGTGGGTGCCGGGCTCCAGCTGTGCCGCGTCGTCGGCCGTGGAATTCGGTTCGAAGTCATCGTCGAGTGCATCACAGGGAGCGTCGTAGTCGATGTGGAGGTCGTAGGAATATTCGAGGCCATCGCCGGCGCGCAGGGCCACAAAGAGGTTGCCGCCGTCGGCGTCGCGCAATTCAACGCTGTCGATGCTGCGCGCGGCGCGCCGCTCTTGGTTCTGGCGATGGAGTTCATCGGCGTCGGTGTCCGCTCCATCGTCGGCGCCCAGGACGGTGGCGCCGTCGGAGTCGAGCAACTCTAGCGTGAGCCCTTCGGCTTCCGGAAGAAATGCCTGTTCCGGGTCGGGCTCGTCGCGGAGTTCGCCGGCCCGGGCCTCGATCGAAATGGTGGAGCCGGCGATGG
>CAYUPT010000789.1:0-2039 GCA_964446725.1 uncultured Bradymonadales bacterium
CGGCGAAAATGGCGACGACGGCGAAGAAGAAAATGGCGACGACGGCGAAGATGGCGACGACGAACCGGAGGTCATCGACCAGTCTCGCGACAGCAACAATAATTCGACCGTCAATGAAGACGACGCCGACACTGACGGCGACGGCATCCCAGATGAACTCGACCCGTTCCCCCTCGATTCGTCCAACGACGGGACCATCAACCTGTGGACCACCGACGCCAGCGGCAATCGATTTAGCGACAGTGAGCTGCGCTCTGTCGATCTCGACCCCTACAATTTCTTCAGTCTGCCCACGAGTCACGACTTCGTATATGCCATCGACGACGACGGCCAGCGCACGCTGTATCTGGCATCAATTGCCGATCCGTCGAATCCGGTCGAACTCGATGTCCCCGATGGCTTCAATCCCCATCGCATCGCCTTCGATGACAGCTCGACGATCTCATTTCTCGCCGAAGCTCCCGGCGAAACCGCCCGTTTTGCCAGTTACGATATCGACGAACAATCGATTGACGTCGACATCGAACTCGACGAGGCGTCTCCACCACTGGACATCCGTTCTGTATCGAATGTCGACACCTCCGCCATCGACCGCTTCGACGACGATGATGTCTACTTTGCGGTCGTCCACCGCGACGACGACAGCGGAGGATGGATGATCTCGGAGGTCACCGAGACCGCCGGCGGCTACGACCGCGATGGATTTGCGACGGTCAATGCCCAATTCGATCACTTCTGGCACGCCCATCTCCACGAGCGAAACGGCGACGAGCTGCTGTTTTTCACGGCCGCCCAATCCGACTGCCGCTCCTGCGCCGCCCCCTATGTATACGACGCCAGCTCGGACACCGTGGAACTCATCGACGGTTTCTTCGATGGCGTCGACAATGTCACGACCCACGGCTCGTCGATTGCGCTGACGTCGTATCGCGACGGCGCCGCACCGACCGGCATCTTCCATTTTGACCACGGGGCGACGTCGTCATTTGCAACCAGTGAGCTCGACGAGCAATTCGACACACTCTCCGATCTGGCGATTTCTCACTACGACCACTACGCCCCCTTCGATGAACGCCCCTTTGTACTGGCGTCGGTCTCGCGCTGGGACCAGAGCGCCGATCTGTGGCTATTTCTTCCGCATCTGTGGACGTCGATGTCGGCCTGGAGGCTCGTCGTCGCCGACGAACAACCGATCGTCGAGACCGCCTGGCTTCCCTAACCCCTGGTCCACCACGGCCACCGGTTTGCGATTGTCGTCTGGCGACTTCGACGCCTCTGTGATATCAACATCAAAAATGCCGGCGTCGCTCGACAGACGATGTGTCGCCGAGTTCGAGCACGGCTAATTTACTGACGCGCCGCACGGTCCACTGGACGGATTCACCATGGCACCGGAGCTTCCCCAACAATTCGGTTCGTACACCCTCCATGAGCTTATCGCCCGTGGCGGGATGGCCGAAATCTATCGGGCGACCATGCCCGGGATCGGGGGTTTTGAGAAGACGGTGGCCATCAAAAAGATTCTGCCCCACCTGGCGGAAGACGAAGAATTCATCACCATGCTCATCGATGAAGCACGCATCATCGTGAGCATCGACCACTACAACATCGCCCAGGTCTACGATCTGGGGCGCATCGAGGACAGCTATTATATCGCCATGGAGTATATCCATGGCCCCGACCTGTCGGATGTCATCAAAAAGATGTCCAAGCAGGGACGCACCGTCCCCATTCCACATGCCATCTACATCGGCTCCTGCATCTGCGCCGGCCTCCACGTCGCGCACTCCAAGACCGATGAAGATGGCAATCCGCTCAATATTGTCCACCGCGATGTAAGTCCGCACAATATTTTGCTCAGCTACGCCGGCGACGTCAAAATCATCGACTTCGGCGTCGCCAAGGCCAATGTCAAAGAGACCAAGACCCAGGCCGGCGTCATCAAGGGCAAACTGCTGTACATGGCCCCCGAACAGGCCAAATCGGACGGCGTCGACGGACGTTCAGACCTCTTTGCGGCGGGTCTGATCATGTACAAG
>CAYUPT010000790.1:0-2036 GCA_964446725.1 uncultured Bradymonadales bacterium
CAGGAGATTCGCGGCATCCAGCCGGCTTTGGGAGTCGCCGAAGCGCTGGATAAAACTCCCCAGTTCATCGTCAAAGCCGTGGGTGAAGATCTGTTCTTTGAGCTGCTTTTTGACCTGGTGCCAGTGATCGCGGTTTCCCTTTAGGTAGCCGTGTTCGCACAACCAGCAGGCGCGATGAAGAGCCACCCAGGTCATGACCTTGGAGTAGACGAAATGGAAGGGGCCGTTTTGCATCTCCCAGATGCTGAAATCCGGGTACTGCCAGGCCCGGGCGGCCTCTTCGGCGACATGGCTCAGGAAGTCACTAAAATCAGCTTCGAAGGTATCGCTGAGGCGAATTTGTTCGTAGACGGCGTTGAGTAGTTCTCCGTAGACATCGAGCTGGAGTTGGTCGACGGCATCATTGCCGATGCGCACCGGCGACGAACCTCGATATCCCTCCAGGTGGTCGAGGGGGCGCTCCTTTAATTCGGTATCCGGTCGCAGGGCGTAGAGGATCTGCAATCCCTCCTCGCGATCTCGGTCAGACTGGCAGGCGACGTCTTCGGCCCAGTGTAAAAAGTCGTCAGCTTCTTGATGGTGGTCGAGGGCGAAGAAGGCCTGGGCGATCTGGGCGGCGTCGCGAATCCAGGTAAAGCGGTAGTCCCAGTTGCGAGGCCCGCCGATGGTCTCCGGAAGGGAGGTCGTCGGCGCTGCGGCCAGGGCTCCCGAGTCGGGCTCTGTCATGAGTTTGAGTACCAATTCGGAGCGAAGGATCATGTCGGAACGCTCGCCGGCCCAGGGCCGTTCGAGACCGGTATCCTCGTGATGAGCCCACCTTCGCCAGGCCCGGGCCGTTCGCTCCAGAAGCTCGTCGCCTGTCTGATCGGGTAATTCGGGGTGGTCTTGATTCCAGACGGTCGACAACAGCCGTTCATCACCGGCGCGAAGTGACAGGCGGTCGATGGCGGCCGGACCACCGGCAATGTCGATGATCTGTGGATCGTCGAGTCCGGCGAGGCCGAGCGGGCAATCCGCGCCGAGGGCGACAATACCGTGGGAGCGGCGGTGGATGGAGGTATTTGCGCGGGCGTAGTCGTGGCGCGGCGCCCAGGTGATGTCGACGTCGACCCGTCCTCCGACACAGCGCAGGAGGCGGTAGAGTTCGGAGCGACATCGGTTCCCCACCTCGGGGTCGATGGCCGCTCCGGCGGGCATAAAATCGACGACTTCCAGACAACCCCGGGGCGTCTCAAAGGTGGTGACCAAAATATTGGTGGCTTCCAGATAGTGCTGTGATGTGCTGTCGACGCGGGCGGGACTGACCTGAAAGTAGCCGCCTCGCTGGGCGTCGAGCAATGCGGCGAAGACCGAGGGGCTGTCCAGGGCGGGAAGACAACACCAGTCGATACTGCCATCGAGGCGAACCAGGGCGACGGAGGCCGTATTGCCCACAATGCCGTAGTCCTCGATGGGTCGGTACGCCGGCGTTCGTTGAGGTCGTTGATTCATCTCATAGCCCCGGCAGTACGGCTTCACCAAAGGCGGAGATAAACTCGCGCTGGTTGCGGCCGACGTTGTGAAGAAAAATGGCATCGAATCCCAGATCGACATAGTCACCGATCCACTCAAGGTGCTGATCGAGACTCGATGAGCACCGCACGGGTCCCTGCATCTGCTCGGGGGTGACAAATTCGGCGGCGGCCTCGAAGTGCTTCGGCGAGGGAAGTTCGGCGAGGACGGAGCTGCCGAAAATATTGGTGCGCCACTGCTCGTGAGCGTTTTTTAGGGCCTGCTGGTCGGTGTCGGCGTAGGAGATCTGCATCTGGAGGTAGAGCTCTTTGTGTTGACCTCCGTGGTCGCGAAAGGCGCGAACCACATCGCTCATCTCCTCCAAAGGATGGGCGACGGTGATGAGGCCGTCGGCCCAGTCAGCGGCCAGGCGGGCGGTCTCGGCAGTGACTGCGGCGGTAAACGCCGGGGGTGGTTCGTCGGGTCGGGTCTGCAAATGGGCCTCGACGACATCGACGAGGCCGCGGTGGGTCACCGTTTCGCCG
>CAYUPT010000791.1:0-2033 GCA_964446725.1 uncultured Bradymonadales bacterium
CTCCAAGCGTAGCAGCGCTACTCCAAAGGAGGAACGACCGAAAGATGCCGACATCAGCCGGCGAGACGCTTCTTTCAGTGTTATTGCAGACCGTTTAACCGCCGGGGCTGTCGCCTCGCCAGGTGGTCTTACTGAGGCGAACGACGCCCTGGGCGTGCGAGCAAAGTCGGCGTTGTTCATCGAAGATATGAGCCGATGCAAAGACCAGCCTGGAGCCCGCTCGATCGACGGTGGCTTCCGCACGCAGGACGTCGCCGACGACGGGGCGCTCAAAATTCATCGACAGCTGGACGGTGGCCGCCCGCCGCGTCGGGTCGACAATCGCCCCCGCGGCGCCGATGACCAGGTCGTACATCGCCGCCAAAACCCCGCCGTTAAAGACCCGGTCTTCGCCCATGCCGCCTCTGAGAAGCGGTCAAAAAAAGCGGACCGAGGCTCGGCGAGATGATTTGTTTGGCTTCAAAGCGATCAAACGTAGGCATATCCGGAGGATATGTCGAGGCTTGAGCGCAACGAAGCCGGACAAATCAGCCGGCGAATGCCGATGGGAGACTATTTTGACCGCTTCTAAGCCCCGCCGATGGCTCGTCGATGACGGCGCGCACCGTCTCGGTGTCCGGAAACGACAGCCGGGTGTCGAAGGTCTCCAAAATCTCGCTGTCGTTAAAGGCCTTCGCGTAGCGTTCGAGCCCCGATTGGGTGACGCCGTATTGATTGGGGGCACTACTCATCGGCGGCCTCCGGGTCGTTCGATTCGTCCGCCGAGACCGCCGGGCCTTTAGCGCCTCCACCGGGAGGGACGAAGACTTTGGAGCGGTAGTACTCTAATTCGCGGATCGATTCCCGGATATCGTCGAGCGCCCGGTGGCTCTGGCCTTTGACCGGCGGCGTGACGGCGTCGGGATACCAGCGTTTGACGACCTCTTTGATCGATGAGACGTCGATCATCCGATAGTGCAGATACTGCTCGAGCCGCGGCATATAGCGGGCCAGAAAGCGCCGGTCCTGCCACACGGAGTTGCCGCAAAGTGGCGCCGTGTCGCGGTGGCAGTACTGTTCGATAAAATCCAGGGTTTGGCGCTGGGCCTGCTTGAGGGTCACCGAGGACTGGCGCACGGCCTCGGTTAAGCCCGATTCGCCGTGATGGGTGGTATTCCACTCATCCATCGCGTCGAGGATGTCGTCGGAGTGGCCGATGACGATCTCCGGGCCTTCGGCCAACACCTCGAGATTGGAGTCGGTGACAATGGTTGCGATCTCGAGGATGGTGCAGGTCTCGACGTCGAGTCCGGTCATTTCCAGATCGATCCAGACCAGGTTTTGCTGCGATGCCATGGTATTGTCCTCGGGCTGTCGGGGAGCGTCGGGGCGTCGTGGTGCCACTACCAGTGGCAGTGGTCACGACGCAACCGCACACCGCGATCAGGGCACCGACCACCAGCCCATTCCGTCGGCGATCATCATGACCGCCAGGATAAATAAGACGCCGATCAACAGGCGGGTCAACAGCTTTTCGGGGACCATCGTCCCCATTTTGGAGCCCATCTGGGAACCGACGAGGATCCCGGCCATCGCCGGCACGGTCACGGCGACGTCGACCAGGCCGGCTCCGGTGTAGATCAGGGCGCTGACGACGGCGGTCATGCCCACCATAAAGGTGCTGGTGGCGACGGCGGCCCGCATCGGAACTTTCATCAGCTTATTCATGATCGGCACCTGGACGGCGCCGCCGCCGATGCCGAGCATCCCGGCGGTCAGCCCGGCCAGGCTGTTGAGGCCGATGCCGGAGCGGACCTTCTGGGGGACGTAGTGCTTTTCATCGGATTTTTGCGGGCGGTCGTAGCTGTCTTCGAGTCCGAAGGGATCGGGGCCCTCGTCGACGGTCTTTTTGCCTTTGGGGTCGGCGATCATGGCGATTCCGGTGATGCCCAGAACCAGTCCGAAGATGACCTTCAGGGCCGCCTCCGGTGCAAAGATGACGAACATCGCCCCGATGACGGCGGCGACGATCGTCGAGATCTCGAGGACCATGG
>CAYUPT010000792.1:0-2029 GCA_964446725.1 uncultured Bradymonadales bacterium
GTCGTCGCCGTCGCCGCGCAGGGTGTGGCCGGAGGCCGGCCGCGGTCCGTTGCCCGATGTGTTGCGCCGCGAATTCGAAGACTGACAACGGAAACCAAAAAGGGACTGCCTCCTTCGGAAATCCCGAAGTTGGCAGTCCCTTCGCATTTCGAACTGAGCCGGTATCTACCGGCTCAGACTGCGGTAACCACAACGAATATCACAGGGGTTAGAACGGCGGGGCCTCGTTGAGTTCGTCGTCGCTTCCAAAGAGGTTATCCCAGAAGCCGGCGTCGTCTTCGATCTGACCTCGAAGTTCGCCGTCTTCTTCGTACTCCTCGGTGTAGATATTGATGTAGTAATTGCCGTTGCTCAGGACTTCGGCCTGATCGTCGGTGAGCTCTTCGGTCATCCAGTAGCGAATGGATGGCTCCTGGGCGTCTTCTTCGTCGTCGCGGACCTCGAATTCGTAGGTATAGACGACGTCGCCGGTTTCGTCGGGTTGAGCGGCCTCCAGCGTAACCTCGGTGACGTCGCTGGTCAGATTCTGGGCGGCGCCGGAGGAGACAAAGGAGTCGTCGTCACGGAGCACACTCCAGGCCCAGCCGTCGGCGTCGGTGTCCACGTCGTGGAGGTGAGCGTCGGCGGTCATCGAGACTCCCCAGGACTCGTCGATATTGGCGAATTCGGGGGCGTTTTCGTCGAGTTGGCCGCGGAGTTCGCCGGCGGGATAGGCCTCGGTGTGGATATTGAGGTACAATTCTTCGTTGGCGAACATCTGGGCTTCTTCGTCGGTCAGCTCCTGCGAGAAGCTGAATTCTCCGCTGCGGTTGTCATCGTCGGCCTCGACTTCGACGTTGTACAATACGGGGCCGGCCTCATCGGCGGTGCCCTCGTGGATGTGGGCGGGAGAGCCGTCGATTTCGGTCAATTCACTGACCAGCCCATCGAAGGTTCCCTCCACGGTCAGGATGTCGTCCTCAAATTCGACGTCCATCGTCCCGTCGGCCGGGGTGGCGATGGGCGGGACCTGGTTTTCACCGACCATCTGGACTTCGTATTCGACGTCCTCCGGTGGATCGGGGTCATCTTCGGGTGGGCACCCCAGTCCGACGACGAGCAGAGAAGCAGCAGCGAGTAATCCAGTGACGCGTACACGAATGTTCATGGTCAGCTCCTTGGTTGCTGACAAGATGATCCGCCGGCTCACCGCTCCAACAGTGTGGGGTTAGGGGCCGTCGGAATGTTCCCCCCGGACGCGTCTCGGCGTCATCGGGATGCAGAGTCAGTACAACAAACTTCGTCAGCGGGCTGCCGGAGTCAACAGATCGATTCCATCGACGCCCTCCGGACCATGCGCCGACCGGCGGCGGGATGGAGGGGCCGGTATTGTCGCCGGATTGGTCGATGATGTATCAACAACGGGGGATCGATATCATGGGATGAGGCGTCGAGATCGATGAGATGACAGCAAGCGGGAGATCGGCAGCGATGAAGAATTTTCAAAAGCAATTCTGGACGCGCTTTCAGGACTACAAGGAGGCGACGGCGCTGTACGAGATCGACGACGATGGGCGCCGGTCGGTCAGCTACTGGAAGTGGACGCGGCGCATCCAGAATCTGGCGATGGGATTGATGGATGCCGGCTTTGAGAAGGGGACCCGGATGGGGATGGTGGCCCCCAATTGCCGAGATTGGCTGGATATGGCGATGGCCACCTGGCTTGTCGGCGGCTGTGTGGTGCCACTGGTGGCGGGTCGAGAGCGACAGGATACGCTTCGCTGTCTGGGGCGCACCGGATGCGACTGGATCGCCGTGGCCGATACCAATGAGCGAAACCGGCTGCGCGGTCCCGGAGGTCAGATGCCCGATCATATCCAGTGGGCGGTATTCGATGAGGAGGCGGAGGCGACAGAAGACCTCCATCCCATTGGCGACCTTGAGGAGACGGGGCGAAGCCTCGTCCAGCGCGGATATACCCGACAGATCGCAGAGCGGATCTACGATGTGGATGCCCGGGCCCCGGCACTGGTCCTCTTTGAGCCGGAAC
>CAYUPT010000793.1:0-2024 GCA_964446725.1 uncultured Bradymonadales bacterium
CCGGACTCATTTTATGGGGTTCGAAAGCGGTGGATGAGCCTCGGTTGGCGGGGGTAGCGTCCATCCCAGATGCCGGAGAAGAGAGTTTTTCCAGTTCGGTGGACCGTGATTTGCAGTTACCACAGCCCGGACAGGTCCATCTTTTGACGTTCGCGATGTCGCAGGCCAGGACGCCGACCGGAGTATTTCGATGACAAGTAACGCCAGCGCAGTCCACAGTTGTTGTATGTCCGCATTGTTGATCGCCCTGGCCGTGGGAACGATGTCGATGGGCTGTGGCGACCAGCAGATGATGGACGGCGGCGATGAGGCCCGGTTCGGGGATAACCAGGCCGTCAACGGGAATGCCGACGAGGGAATGAACGCCGACAACGATCTGGGCAATGACGACGACTTTATCCCGGAAGAAGAGGAATTTCTCGTCGAGCATGTGGCGTCGACGGAACACCATGTCTTCGTGCCCAATCAGAGCGACGAGAGCAATACGGTGGCGCTGATCGACGGCCGCGACTTCAGCGTGGTGCCCTTTGAAGTGGGCCTGCAGCCGGTGGAGGTCGCGGCAGCCGATGTCGACGGCCAGGGCTCGGTGGGCTTTGTGTTGAGTACCGGAGAGCCGACGGTATCGGTGGTTCGCGCCGGAGGGGCCTCCGGTCAAGACGGCATCGACGTCCGCTTGTTGCCGGTGCCCAGAGAGGTCAATCGGCTGGCGATGGCGCCCGACGGACGTCATCTCATCGCCTATATCGATCCCGACGAGCCGATCAACGATTCGGGAAGCACCATTTCGCTGCAGACGATGGCCCTGATCCGACTCGGCGATGAGCCCGGCGACGACGAGGTCTTTGAATTGTCGGCGACGCGAAGCATCGATACCATCGCCTTTAGCAACGACGGCCAGCGGGCCTTTATCGTCGGCAAAGAGGGCATCAATCATCTGGTCTTCGACGATATCAAGTCCGATACCTCTGTGCCGCGACTTCAACTGGGCATGGTCGATGCTCAGTTTCCCCCGGAGGACCAGGAAGTGGTGGTGTCGACGGATGGTTCGACGATTGCGTTGCGAACCAGTGAATTCAGCGGCGTCGGACTCTTCGAGCTCAGTGAAACGGGGGGAGCAATCCAGCGACACCGCGTCGTCGAATTGGATGCCATTCCCACCGATCTGGAGTTAGTCGAACGAGACGACGAATCGATGCAGGCGGTGGCGGCGATTCGCTCCGCCGGTCAGGTCGCGCAGATCGATGTGGAGGCCGCTTTCGATGCCGATGACGGCGACGACAGCTTCGTCGATATTACGCGATTCGACAATACCGATGTGGGCAGTGTGCGGATGTTGCCCGACAACAGTGGGATGCTCCTGTACTCGACGCTGCCCATCGGGCCGCGGGTCGGTTTTTACGACCTCGATTCCGGTGAAGTCGACCGCCAGACGATGCGCAATGAGATTCGAAGTCTCGATATCTCCCCCGATGGCGCCACGGCGGTGGCCGTTCACCAACGCCAGGGCGGGACGCCGACGGGGTCGTCGCCGGTGGAACAATTTCGCCACAGCGAGGGCATTACTCTGTGGGACCTGGAGACCGGGTTTTTGCGCCCGATTCGGCTGCACGGCTACCCGGAGTCAATTGCCATGACCACCGGCGATGACGGCCGGAGTGTTCTGTACGTCATGCTCGTGTCGGATAACGGCGGCGATCAGGGCGTCAAGCGCATCGATCTGGAGACCCATGCCACTGTCTTTTCGAGTCTGGCGCGGACGCCGACCCAACTCGGCGCGGTGGCCGATCAGATATTTGTCAGTCAGAAGCAGGAGACGGGGCGGATCACGTTTTTCGATGTCGTGACCAACGCGCAGCGCACGGTCAGTGGATACGAACTCAACGCCGGCATCGAGTAAGGAGCTATCAAAAGAGTCTCCCGTCGCGATTTCCGTCCGATTTAGACCGCAGTTTCCGTCGAAATCCTTCGGCTTAGCGCTGCTAGGCCTCGTCTTTCGATCGAAAACTGCGACAAAATCTTTTCGG
>CAYUPT010000794.1:0-2024 GCA_964446725.1 uncultured Bradymonadales bacterium
GTTGCAGCCTGGATCGATGTGCCGAAATCGAGAGGCGAAGAGGTGAGAAAAGGCACCAGCAGGGCTCGTCCGGTGGAGGCGGAGACGCTGGTGGACCATCTGAAATCTATTCTCGACCATCCGGCCGCAGAGAATCTGTCGTTTGGCGTGATCACCTACTACGGGGGGCAACGAGAGGTGTTGTGGCAACAGATGTGCGAGAGGGGATTAGCCGTTGAGACGGAGGACGGTTTCGAGATTGCCGACGGGTATCGGCATCTGGAGACCGCTGATGGACTCGAGGAACGGCTGCGGATCGGGACCGTCGACGGGTTCCAGGGCCGGGAGTTCGATGTGGTGTTTTTGTCGATGGTTCGAAGCAACGACAGGCCCGATCAGACGGTGAAACAAAAGCGGGGGAAGTACGGGCATCTGATGTCGCCGAATCGGCTAAATGTCAGTATGAGTCGTCAGAAACGTCTACTAATTGTCGTGGGGGACTCCACGATGCTGGACGCACCGCACGCCGAAAGTGCGATTGGGCCGCTGGTTAATTTTCATCGAAAGCTGTGTGGAGGCGAGTATGGCGTCGTCATCGACGACAACTAAACGACATTCGGCGACGACGCCGGTCATTGACTACGGGCCGAACCCGGCACCCTTTGGCGATGAGCGGCGAACTCGGCAATGGGTCGCCTGGCCGTTCTGGGCCTTCGAGGTCAACGTCGAACTGCCGAGTCGGCGTCAGTTCAATCTGCTGGAGCGCTTCGTACTAAAAGCATCTTTCGGCGGCGCCAGGACTACGGGGCGAATTACCGGCACGCTGGAACTGGATGAGGAGTTGGTAGAGTTCATCGTCGATGACCTGAAGGCCCGCCAGTTTCTCGACGAAGAGCTGACTGTGACCGAACGAGGAGAACAGGCACTGGGCGAGGACGAAGAGCGACAGCCGGAGATTGTATCCGGACATGTGTTCACCGATGCAATCTCGGGCCGTCTGTGGCCGCGCTTTGTCCAGGGCAAGCTGGAGCATTGCGACGCTGAGATTAAACAGGAAGGCGGCGCAGAGGTGCAGACCGGTACTGTGGGCAATCCATACACCGCTCATTGTTTCGTCGTCTGGCCGCAAAAGATGCCCGATGTCAGTTCGACGCCCACCGACGCACCGGGCTCATTTGCCGTCGGCGACGCGATACGTGGCGGATTAAAGGCTCAACGGGACTTCGAGCGGTTTGCGCTAGATGACGAGACTCCTCGGGCGGCCGGGCATTTCGACCGGGGACTGGATGCCAGGAATGCGCGACTCGTCGATGGTCAGCCGCGGCCGTACTTTGTGACCACTTATGTCCACATGCCGGACGACCTGCAGCGTTCGTCAGCCTGGCAGGTCTGCGATCCCTTTGGTCTGGGATTGAGTGGCCGGCTCCGAAAAACCATCGGGGAGAGTATCGAAGACGGAGATCGGCTTCTCAAAGAGCGGGTTGTCGAAAAGGCGATCGGCGGAACCTATGAGGTGGATGATACGGAACTGGCCGATCTGATGATGGCGCGCTACGAGGAGGCGGCCGCCGGGGTCGACGAGAGGTTCGAGAAATGTTGGATTCCCGACGAGGTACGGCTGAAGTTGTATCAGATGGAGCACGCCTTTGTGGATGCCCGCGAAGCGCTCGACAGCTCGGGAGAGAGTATCGCCGAGGCGGATCGGCAGGTGCGCGCCTTCCTGCGCGGCGCACAGGCGGGATTGGAGGAGTTGTTCGCGGAACTATTGCCCCGCCATCTCGATTCTGGCGAACAATCGGTGTCGTTGTTGTCGAAACTAAGCCGAAGCTCTTCGGCGAATGGGCAGTTGCTGACCGAAGTAGCAGATAAACTGGGGTTCGTTGTCGATGACTCATCTCTAGAAGTGCTGTCCGTGCAGCGCAGCCGGGCGAAAGGGGTGATCGAAGACGGGAATCGTGAGCTGTTGACGAGCTTCGCGGTACTGGTTCTACAGGCGGGTTCTCGCATCGATCATGAACTGCGCTTTCTGGCCGGTCAGTTTCCGG
>CAYUPT010000795.1:0-2016 GCA_964446725.1 uncultured Bradymonadales bacterium
ATGGATCACCGGTAGGGGCTTGTCGGTAGCCACTGGACCTCACCGGTGACCATCGATACATTCCCGGGCTCCACCGCCGTCTTCCGGCGGCGAATTCGACGGCCGGATCGACTCCGGCACTCCTCGTTGACTGTCAATTATAGATCGCCGTGACCCCTGACGATACCATCGATATCCCCGAACTTTCATCGGCGCCCGCCCCCGCCGGTTCGGTGCGCATCCCCGAACTTCGCAACGTGCCGGTCACCGCCCGCATCCGCGACATCATCGATCACCCCGCCTACCAGCGTCTGCGCCGGGTGCGCATGCTCGGCCCGATCTCGTTTGTGTACCCCGGGGCCGTCCACTCCCGCTTTGAACACTCGCTGGGCGTCTTCGGCTATGTGCGCCGCTTTCTGATCAGCCTTCTCGACGATCCCAATTTTGCGGCCTCCGTCGGCGAATCCGATATCCTGACCGTCCTCGCCGCCGGACTGCTCCACGACATCGGCCACTATCCCTTCGCCCACAGCCTCGAAGCGCTGCACTTAAAGGGCGAAGACACCCCGCGCCACGAGGACGTCGGCGGCGACATCATCCTCGGCAATTACCCGGCACTTCGGGGCCCTACGCCGATCGCCGAGTTGCTTCTCGATGACTGGAACGTCTCGCCGCGGCGCATGATTTCACTGTGTACCGGAGACCTCGGCGACGACCCCGACGGCGTCGACTCCCTGCTCCACTCCATTATCTCCGGGGCCATCGACGCCGACAAAATGGACTACCTGGAGCGCGACAGCCACCACATCGGTGTCCCCTACGGCCGGACCTTCGATCGGGAGCGACTGCTGTCGAGTCTGACGCTCAATGCCGACGGCGACGAAATCGCCATCGACGCCAAGGGCAAAGTCCCCGCCGAAATGTTTATCTTTGCCCGCTACACCATGTTCAGCGAGGTCTACTGGCACCACACCGTTCGCGCCGCCAGTTCCATGGTCGAAAACGCCATCGCCGCCTTCCACAGCCGAACCCCTATCGAACCCCACGACTTTCTCGACGCGTTGTTGACCCACGACGATGACTCGCTACTGGTCTGGCTCCGCGACCAGTCGCCGTCCAATAGCGCCACCCGCTACCTGCTGGCGGGACTCCAGCCCGGCAAACGCCAGTTGTACAAGCGAATCGCCACCTACAGTCGGGCCTACGTGGAGACTGAGAAAAAGGAGGCCTACAATCGCATCTACCACATGGACCGGGCCTCGCTCTCCGATCTGACGGCGCGACTGACCGCCCGGCTCGGCAATGCCATCCACCAGCCGCTGCACCCGGCGGCGCTGATCATCGACATTCCACCGCGCGACAAGGACAAACTCGAGACCATCGACGTCGTCTATCCCGGCGTCTCCGGCCAGCGCTTTTATCCCCTCCACGAGCTTTCGCACATTATCGCCGGAATCCAGGACGACTTTATCTCGGTGGTCAAAAAGATCCGCATCTTCGCCCACCCCAAAGCGGCGGCACGACTGCGCGAACTCGATGATCTGGAATCGATTCTACTCGCCGAAATCCTGGCGACCTGAACCGCGGAGTTGTGAAGTGTTCTGAACCGCAAAGGGGCAAAGGGGCCAGAGGGAAAAACACCTCGTGTGGGCTTCGGCGGGGGATCGAAGGCTATTTGTCCAGCGAGAGGCATCGTGTAGGCGCCACGCGCTGACTTCGGCGGGTCTCGAAAGCTATTTTCCCGGCGGGTGGCATCGGAACACATCGCGCGCTGACTTCGGCGAGTGCCGAAAGCCATATGCACAGCGATTGGCAACAGAACACATCGCGCGCGGGCTAGCTCAGCGCCTCAGCGTCCCATCCGCGCGCTCTTCCACGACTCTGTGCCTCAGCGCTTCAACGCTTCTGCGCTTCCGAGTCTCCGTGCTTCCGCGCTTCTGCGCTTCCGCGCCTCCATGTTCAGCGTCTTCCGCGCTCCGCGCCTCCGCGAACGGGTTTGCTCAGCGCCTCAGCGTCCCATCAGCGCGCTCTTCCGCG
>CAYUPT010000796.1:0-2012 GCA_964446725.1 uncultured Bradymonadales bacterium
TCTAGCCCCCCGTCTTTTCCGGCGTGTTCGGCGACGAATTCCGCCCACTGCTCCTCCTCGAACTCCGAGAAGAGGCGATTGAGCAGGCTTTCGAGTTCTGCTGAACTGACGACCTCGCGCTCAAAGGCCTCGCCCAGTTGATCATCGGTGTACGTCGACGTCGCAAATTCGGGACCACCGACACTTTCGGAGACGCTGGAAGCCACATTGCGAGCCGAAATAAAGAGGTCGGCAATCCCGGTGCGGGGGCCGATGCTGCGCCCCATCACCTTTTTGAAGCTCTTGAGATTGCGATCGACAAAGCCCGGTACCCGCTCGATGGACTCGTCAAAGAAGGTGTTGATCTGGGTCTCGAAACGCTCTTCCCAGAGCGAGGCTTCATCGCCTTCTCGGGTGTCGATCACCGGATCCGATTGCTTTTCTTCGTCACTCATCGTGCATCTCCGTTGCAGGCGTCAAAAACGCGTCAATGACGCGTCAAAAAGGCGTGGATTCGACGGATCCCCTCGTTGAGTTCATCGCCGCCGATCGTAAACGCTACGCGCAGGTGACCCAACCCCCCGGCGCCAAATCCCTCTCCGGGAATGACCATCACATCTTCCTCATCGAGCAGTGCTCGGGCCATGTCGGCGGTATTCTCAAAGGCGTCGAGCCAGGGGCGGACATCCAAGAATAGATAGAACGCCCCGTCCACCGAAGCGGGGCTTCCCAGCGCCAGATCATCGACGCCATCGAGGACCTGCCGGCGCCGCTTCTCGAAGACCGAAAGGGTCTTGCGCATCGCCTCGTCGTGGTCGTCGAGGGCGGCAATGGCGGCCTCCTGGGCCGGCCGCGGAGCGCAGGTCACCAGGTGCTGATGAAGCGGCGTCAACGCCTCGATGGTCTCTGTTGGAGCGACCATCCATCCCAGGCGCCACCCCATCATGTGATGGCTCTTGGACAGCCCCGACAACAGGATGCCCGGGCCGGAACTGACGTCGGCGGCCGAGACAAATGGAGCGCCGTAGACATAGTCCTCGTAGATCTCGTCGCTGACCCAGCCGATGCCTCGCTCGGCGGCGACCTCAAGGGTATCGCGAAGCGCATCGGCGCCGTGGACCGAGCCCGTCGGATTCGAGGGATTATTCAATACGAGCAATGCCGTGTCGTCGCCGATTCGATCGGCGACGGCTGTGGCGTCCAGCGCCCACCCCGGAGAGCGCGGCGTCGGCGCCCGCAGTGGGTACGCCACGGGACGTGCGCCGGCGGCGCGCACGAGATTGGCGTATGCCGGAAATCCCGGATCGGGAACCAGCACCTCGTCGCCGGGGTTGCACAATCCCAGAATCGCTACCGCCAGTCCCTCCTGGACGCCGCAGGTCAACATGATCTCGTCGGCCTGTGCCCCGACGTGATCGGCGACGGCGCGCCGGGCCTGTAGACTCCCGGCATTGGGCGTATACGGCGCCGTCAGCGACTCCGACCACCGGCCGTGCATCCGGCGCCGAACCGATTCACTGACCGCCAGATCGGTCTGTCCGAGCCCGAAATCAATCGTCGACGGGCCCATCTGCGAGCGGAGAGCCCGGATCAGCGTCGGTTCGATCGACTGCGCCCGATCAGACGGTGTCAGTGGCGAACTCATCGAAGCGACTCCTCGAGGGCCGTCGCCGCATCGGTACTGGCATCGCGGTATTTGACGATGAGAAGTGCCGACATCTGCAGTCCGTGTTGCTCGGCAAAATCGCCGCTGGCCGGTCGACTGCCGGGAATGACGACGGCTCGCGGCGGAATCCGAAGCGGTTCGTCGTCACTGCTTCGATAGACCTCTTCGCGCACCAGATCGTAGACCGGGGTGCTGGCGGTGATGACCGCTCCGGCGCCGATGACGGCCTGGTGACCGACCTGCACGCCTTCAAATAGACCGGCGTGGGCACCGACCATGACCTCGTCTTCCACGATCACCGGAGTCTGATTGATGGGCTCCAAGACCCCGCCGATCTGGGCGGCCGCCGACAGGTGGACGTCGCTTC
>CAYUPT010000797.1:0-2011 GCA_964446725.1 uncultured Bradymonadales bacterium
GAAGAGCGCGGACTTCAGTGGAAGACCATCGAGTTGACCGGACTTGCGCCGGACAAGCTGGTGACGATTGCCGACCGGCGCATCGAAGCGGTGCGCCGCGAATCGGGTCCGATTCCCCGATTGACGAAGAAGACCGCCGACGCCCTGATCGAGTATCACGGCGATGATCTGAGGAGCATCGAAGAACATCTATACGACGTATTTCAACAACTGGAGACCATCGGTGATGTCGGTGTCGATGACCTGACCGAACCACCAATCATGGATTGAACGGAGCTTTCGCAATGTGGGGCCAATGCGACATCGACATCGAATTCGACAACCCCGATCGCCACTACAACGCCGGCGACGAGGTCAGCGGCGCAGTCCACGTCGACGTCGACAAGGACTGCGAATGCGACAAATTGACGGTTACCGCTCAGTGGTACACCCACGGCCGGGGAACGCCGACCAGTGGGCGCGAATTTACCACGGTCATCGCCGAAAATGAGCAGTGGCATGCTGGCTCATCGCATACCTATCGATTCCAGTTTGAACTGCCCAACGGACCCTGCACCTATCACGGGGGCTATCTCAACGTCGACTGGTCGGTGGAAGCCGACATCGACATCTCCTGGTCTTTCGATCCGGAAGTCGAAAAGGACATCATTGTCGAGCCGGCCACTGGAGCGCTCGATACTCCCTACCGGAGCGGGAATCCGGACAGCGGGGGACATACCGATGCCGAATCGCGCTCTCAGCAGGTATTCGGCGGATACGGATGGGCGACCGTCGTGTTGGTGCCCTTCGTGGTGGGCGGGGTGGCCATCAGTTCCAGCGCAGCGCTGATGATGTCCGGCGAGTCCGAGCAGTGGCTCTGGGTGGCGATCGGAATTGGAATTACAGCCGTCGCCCTGTGGCTGCTGTGGAAAAAAGTACTGCGCAACAAGGTCGCAACGTTCAAATTGGGAGACATTGAAGCCCGCGTCCAGAATTCACAGATCAGCCCGGGCTCCACGCTGGATATCGAAGTTGACATCCCGCCCAAATCAGAGGCTCACATCAATGTCATACGAGTCGGAGTGCGAGGCTGGGAGGAGGTCACCTATCGGCAGGGAACCAACACCAAGACGGCTACCCAGGATGTGTACATCAACGACGGGATTATCGATGACAGTGTGGACTGCCGCCTCAACGACGGAGAGTCCGCATCATTTGAAGTGCCGATCCCGATTCCAGACGACGTCCCCTACAGCTTCCACGCCATCAACAACCATCTGAACTGGGCGGCAACAATCCACGTCGATATTGCCGGTTGGCCGGACTGGAAGACGGAAATTCCCTTCGACATGGTCCCGGCCGTCCCCGACGAACGCGATGATCAGCAAGCCCGTCCAGAAACGAGTCCCGCCGGCTCGAAAGAGGCCAGCGGAGTCGTCTGGTAGCAACACCTCGGTTCAAACCACCGTTTCTATCGACACAGATGACCTGACCGAACCACCAGATATGAGAAGCTATCAAAAAAGTCTCCCGTCGTGATTTCCGGCCGATTTAGACCGCAGTTCCCGTCGAAAATCCTTCGACCCGCTCACGCGGGTGCCCCGGCGCTGCTAGGCCTCGTCTTTCGATCGAAAACTGCGGCAAAATCTTCTCGGGCTCACTCGGTCCGACATTATTTTGACAGCTTCTGAATTGAAGGGAGGATTATTATGTGGAGCCAATGCGACATCGAACTGGAATTCGACGACCCCAATCGCGACTACGAGGCCGGCGACGAGGTCACCGGCCAGGTCCATATCACCGTCGAAAAGGACTGCCAGTGCGACCAATTGACGGTCACTGCCCAGTGGTACACCCACGGTCGAGGGACTCCGGCGCGGGGCCGCGAATTCAGCCAGGTGGTTGCAGAAAACGTGGAGTGGACCGCCGGTTCATCGCATACCTATCCGTTCTGCATCGAACTTCCCAACGGCCCCTGCACCTACCGAGGCCAATACCTCAATGTCGACTGGTCGGTGGAGGCCGACATCGA
>CAYUPT010000798.1:0-2007 GCA_964446725.1 uncultured Bradymonadales bacterium
TCGTAATAGAACTCAACGATTGGCTCGACGGTCGCGATGAATTAATTCGTCCCTTTTACGCGCTCTTCGACAAGGTCAGAGAGTGTGACGCTACATTAAGAGAAGTTGAATCGATTCTCGGTACGACGCTTTCAGAGCGCAAACACCTTCCCCGTGCGATGCCTACTCAACTTCCCGAAATTCCCCGGTGGATTATTGAAGAAGCCAGAGGAGAATACGAGTTAATAGAACATGAACTTCGGAGCGTCCAAAAAAAGTATCTGGAGTTTCGTGCCCGCCGATTTGTGGACTCCCTTCGCAATGTTGATACAGCAGACACCGGCGATGCCTACCACAACGAAAAGCTCCGGGAATACCGTCAAGAAGCATCCTCGCTGCACAATCGATTGAAGAAGGAATTCCCCGAAAAGATGTCCGATCATCTGATTGCTCAATCGAAATTTATTGGCCTCCTTTCACCGTAGACACGCGGGCGTCAAGCCGGCGGGGCCGCCGGCGCACCCTGATAAGCCCATTGACGTCGCTGGTGTGTTGTAGAATGCGATGGATGCGAAACCGAACCTGGGTGCGGAACATCGTTGGTGGTACGACGGAGAGAGGGCGACACCGGGAAGGCGTCATCGCCCTCCTTGTCGTGTGAGTTCACCGCCCGTTTTGCCTCAGGAATGAATATGCCGATCAACGCCGATGACGATGCGCCGCCCTTCGATCCGCTCGAGCTTCGGACCATCGACGGAACGCCGTTTGGCGACGCCGATCTGGAGGGCCGGTGGACCCTTGTGGCCTTTCATCGCTACGCGGCCTGTCCGGTGTGCGATGTCACGCTTCAGCGATATCGCCAGCGGATCGACGAGCTTTCGGAGGCCGGAATCCAGGTCATCAAGCTCTTTCACTCCTCCGTCGACAAGTTGCTGGACGAAATGGCGCCCGACGACTTTCCATTTCCCATCGTCGCCGACCCCGAACAAAAAGCCTATCGCGCCTGGGACGTGCGGCCCGACAAAACGGCGATGTTTCGGCCCAAAAACGCCATTGCAGCACTCAAAAGCCTGGGTTCTGACAAGGCGCCCATGCCCTGGAAGTCGGAGGGCACGATTTCGATGTATCCCGCCGACTTTATCGTGGACCCCGAGCGCGTCGTGCGCTTTGTTCAGTACGGCGACGACATCGGCGACTCGTTGAGCGTCGACGAGACGCTGGAGACCGCCCGACGCCTGGGCGCCACCGCGGCGTAGTAGTCAGCAGCACCGCCGTCACGACGGCTCGTCATCGCCGACCCATCCCGCCACCAGTGCGACAAGACCGGCGACGGCGGGCAAAATGGCGGCCACCCCGGCAAATTGCAGCGGATATATGGCGGCGATTCGTCCCCGCTGGCGGAGTGATTCTCTGTCTTCGGGCGAAACGAGCTCAAGTGTGTTTTGCATCTCCGCTATGCCGAAATGCCAGCCCAGTCCACCGACGACGAGCAATACCACCGCCGTTCCCAGACAGAGGCCGGCGGCGATGAATCGCTTCTTTTTGCGGCCCTCCTGTTTGGTGAAGCTCAGTCCAAATAGGGCCACTCCCACAATAAAGGCGGGAGATAGCATAATGGTCAGGGCGAATACGGCGTACATCCAGATGCCGCCGAGTCGAAACATCTCTGCGATTGTACCCATGGTGGTCTGCGGCGGTGGTGGTGGTGGTGGAATTTTCGTCGCGACGGGTCGCTGTTGAGTAGGCGTGACGAAAGTGTTGGGGGCCTCGTTCGATACTTCAATATTCTTCGGCGTCGCTCGACTGCGCGCTGGCAGCACGCGCTCCCTATATCGGCGAACAATCTGGCGGACTGCGCGATGGGGCTCTCGTTCGATGGATTGATATTCTTCGGCTCCCCTCGACATGTCGGACTCCTCTGCGAGCCTTCGGCCCGCTCGTCGTCCGACCGCGCGCTGGCAGCACGCGCTCCCTGAAAACCCCTTTGACGCCGCGGGCGTCAAGCCGGCGAGGCCGCCGGCGCACCCT
>CAYUPT010000799.1:0-2006 GCA_964446725.1 uncultured Bradymonadales bacterium
TCGTCGTCAGTCATCGTCGCCGCCTTCGTCGGGATCATGGCCCACGACACCTACATCGATAGGGTCGACCAGCATGAAAAGATGTTCATCGATGGTTTCTAGTCGGCCGGGGTCATCGTCGATTATCGCCCGCAATGCTTCCCGCAGCAGCCGAATGGCTCGCTCGTTTTTTCGCCCCCGCTCGGCGAGGGCGTCGAGTTGTTCCCGCAGTTCATCGTCAGTCATTGTCGCCCCCGTGTTCGCGGATGGCGGCGTCAAACGCCGCAACAAATGTCAGCCGTTGTGTTTCTGTCGGTTCCCTCCCCAACAAGTCGGCGAAGGCGGCAAGGTCATCGTCGGAAGGCTCCAACGGTTCCCGGCCGTCAGCGATTGCAGCCGCAGCGCACTTCCCGGCAAGGTCCCTCCAGGCGCTCCAGTCGTCAGGCGACATGGGTTGCGGCCTCGCCGGGGGGAACAGTTCGCCCCCTCCCCGGCCTCGCCAGAACTCGGCGAGGGCGCGGCGACTGATACGGTATCCCGCACTTCCTAGCTTCGCGGCTTCCAGCTCGCCGTCGCGGCACCAACGGCGGACTGTATCTGTGGTAACACTCAATTTTTCGGCGACTTCGGTGACAGTGTAGGCATTGGATTCTTCGGTCATCGTTTTTTGCTCCAGGTAGTCGGTCGGGTTGTTCTCGAACTCGGGGCGGTCGCCGGCAGCTTCGATGGCCTCCCCCAGCCCTCGAATTTTGCGGCGAATGCGCCGCTCGCGCTCGAGGTCAATCGGTTCGTCGTCGGTCATTATGCGGCCTCCCGTTCGTAGATTCGCCGAACTGTGTTGGCGTAGAACTGTTTGCCCTTCGGCTCGAAGCCGTAATCCTCCAGCCGGCGGGCAATCTCCCGGTAGCTCAACCCTTCGTTGTCTCGCAGGTCGACGATACGGGCGCCGATGGTGGCGTCATCGCCGTCGTGTAGCCTCCCGTCATCGTCGACGGTCTTGCCATAGGGAACGTCGCCGCCGGTCTTCTCGCCCCGTGCGCGCTTCGCTGCGAGGGCGGCCTTTGTCCGAACCGACGCCTGCAACGCTTCGTACTCGGCGAACAGGTCGGCCATTCGGGATTGAAACAGGGCGGCGAACGGGTCATCGGTTTGCGTCCCTTCCCCGGCGGCACTGACAAGCTCCGCACCGGCGCGCTCAACCATCCGTTCGACCATCCCGGTGTGGACCATATCGCGGGCAATCCGGTCGCGCTTTGCGACGATGAACACGTCGGCCGACTTAATGGCGTCCAGTGCCAGGGCGAGTTGTTCGCGCTTGCTCGGTTCGACGGTCCCGCTGACACCTTCGTCGGCGAACACGGCGACCAGCTCGGCACCGTTGGCCTCGCACCATTCGGCGCAGGCTTGCCGCTGCGCTTCGATTCCCAGCCCGCTTTCGGCTTGTTGGTCCGTCGAAACTCTTAGGTAGGCAATCGCGTTCATCGTATCGGCTCCGGTGTCAGTTGCGGTTCGTCATCGCCACAACCCCACCGTCTCAAAACTCCCTACCTATGTCAAACCATAACACGCTATATAACGCCAAAGCGTAACGGTTCGTCCGAAGCGTTACACTCCAGGCGTTACGGCGGCGACACGTCCACCGATGAACACTCGATGAAAGTTCGGTGAATGCTCGGCGGCGCTGACAGATCGTCAGGGCGGCGACGGCACGGTGTGCGAAGGGCGGTATTCAAGGGGTGCGCAGGGGAGGTCTGCGAACGGATGCGCAGGTTGGCGTCACCGGTCAAGAAGGGTTGCCAGAAGGTCCGCAGATAGCGGGGGAGGGGATGCGCATAGCGTCGCAGTTTTCCGAATTTCGCAAATGGGGCAACGCGCGCGCAATTGTAACATCGCCGCCGTGCGCTCTCGGTTCGTCCACCGCTCATAGCGTCCCCGCCGTCGAGCTTCGCGCGCAAGTGTAAAGTTTGTGAAAATTGCCAACCGTCAGCCGTCTACGCGCGCAAGTGTTACAACAGCTTCAACAGTCA
>CAYUPT010000800.1:0-2005 GCA_964446725.1 uncultured Bradymonadales bacterium
GCCGGACAAATCAGCCGGCGAATGCCGATGGGAGACTTTTTCGACCGCTTCTTAATTCTGCCCCTGGGAGGAGCCCGACTTGCGATTGATGCGTTCGGCGACGACGACGGCATCGACGATCGACCAGATGTGGACGACCCATCCCAGAAAGACAAACCACAGCAAAAACGACAGGATCAGCATGATGATGCCCTTGCTGACCTCGCCGTTGTAGATCTGGCCGGTACCGCACAAAATCAGGCTCAACAGCAGCGCCATGCCCGGCTGGTGTTCGGGCTGTTCGATGTGATTGTCGGCGCGAAGTGTCATCTCTCCGGAATTCGACGTCGGCGCCAGGGCCGTCGACTTCTTGGGCGATGAAAAGCCAAAGCCGCCGTACTCCTGGTGGGTCGAAAACTTCGAGGAGTTGCTGTCCTTACAGGAGGTGACCGTCGGCTGAGAATTGGCCAGCGGGCGGGGTTCGCAGCTGACGGAGTTCTCGACGACCACCGATGCATCGCCGCAGCTGTCGGTGGTAGCGTCGGTGCGCCCGAGCCGGCTTGTTACGCCGTCGGGCACTCCCTCAAAGCGAGAACTCTGGGCCCGGCGCGACGAACCGGTATTGTAGGGGTCGTTGCCATCTCGGTGATGGCCGCCACCGTAGCCCGACCAGGAGTCTTGGCGGCGGTCCGCCGGTGGTTGCCGGTCACCGGGCGGCGACTGCGGTGGGGCCGATTGATCGGGGGTTCCAGAGCTGCCGTCGGCGCCGCCGTGAGGGCTGTGTTGTTGTGGAGAAAACGACGGCTGCTCGTCGGCGTCGTCGTCTACCGAAGTCACAAAGGGCTCGGCGGACGACGACAGCGGACGCTGTTGATCGTCGTCGCCGGTCGTCGGCCCGTCCGATGCTTCGACGCCGGCGGCGGCATCGGCGGCGTCCTGCAGGCGCTGCCAGCTGTCATCGCCGGCCCCATCATCGCCCATCGACGGCGTCTGCCCCTGGTTGGGAACAAAATAATACAGATTCCCGTCGTCATCGCTGTCCAATTCCAATACGCCCTGCTCCAGAAGGGTCTCGAGCAGGTCATTGGCCTTTGTGGACGGGATGCCCAGGTAGTAGGCCACCGACGCGGTGGTGATGCGAGCGTCGGTCTCAAAGGCCATCTTCAAGATGGCTTGTTCAAATTGCTGGACTTCCATGAGGCGCCACCCTTTCGGTTACCACTTCATCGACGCGAAGGATCCTCGCTGTGACGAAGACTCCGATTGTTGAACCATGTTACCGGGGTCAATTGTTCCCAACAAGCACGGCCTTTGGATTGTTGCATAATTTGTGCCGAGGTGCCGATCGCCGGCGACCGCCACAGGGGAGTTCGGTCGGCGTCGGTTCGACCGAGCCCACAGCTTCAAGATAAACAGCGGGGGTTTGGTTTCAACGCCGAAAGCACCGTCGGCCCGCCGGTTCACACGATCGATCGGGCAGGGTGGGGGCGCCGAGGCTTAGTGATCGCGCGATTTTGTGACGACGCGACTTAAGGTGGCGCGCTCGACGGGCTCCAATTCGTCGATGGCCAAGACCAGCACCGATCGCGGATCGAAGGTATCGGTGTCGATGTCGATGATGGTGGTGTCATCATCGTCGACGACGCGGAGGCTGCCGGAGTGGGCCTCGACGCGAAAGCGGCGGTCGTCTCGGAGCATCGTCCAGTCGTCGCCGTCGGACTCCAGGCGGCCCAGAAGGCGGGGGGCGTCGTCGCCATCGGCGGTGATCTCCCAGTGGGGACCGCTTTTTTCCAGGCGCCAGAGGCCGTCGATGACGGCGGTGTCGTCGTCGACCCAGTCGACGGTGTGGGTCGTCTGCCCGTCGCGACTTCGCTGGGTGATGGCGTCGCCGCTCATACGGACCTGTCCGGCGGGAATCATGTCGGCGTCAAAGACGCGGATTCGGCTCGAGCGCTGACGCAGCTTCATGATCGGTTCGCCGTCGCCGTCGGCGATGGTGACGCGCTGGCCCGGGGAGCTAAATTGT
>CAYUPT010000801.1:0-2004 GCA_964446725.1 uncultured Bradymonadales bacterium
TCGGGCGCACGGGGGCCATGTATCCCTTCATGCGCACCTCGGCATTGCTCAAACACCTCGACGGCCACACTCGCAATGTCCCGGTGATCCTGTTGTACCCGGGCGCCACAGACAGTGACAACGGCCTGTCGTTTATGGGGCAATTAGAGCCCCATCAGGACTACCGGCCCAGAATTTACTCCGCCGAGACCTACAAACTCTAATTATTATCCAATCTTGCTCCCCCGCGGGGAGGAATTGTCGAGTGATGACCCGAATCTATAGGAGACTTCGATGACCGTTGCAGACACCACTACCGATACTCTCGACAATCTCTTCGTCGCCGATGTCACCCGCGACATTCCGCCGGTCATCTACTTTCACGAACAGAGTCCGGAAAAACTCGCCGGCGAGGTTTCGGAGTACATCATCACCGGTGGCTATCCCGAGAACCATCCTCATCACGATCGGGTACCCAACGGCATCCACGAACAATTCGTCCGGCTATTGACCGGGATTTCCACTCAACTGGACCGAAAGGGCGGTGCCGAACTCCCGGCGGTCTGGATCTCCGGTTTCTACGGCTCCGGTAAATCCAGTTTTGCCAAATTACTCGGCCTGTCGCTCGACGACCGCAAACTCCCCGACGGCACTCCGCTCTCAGAGCGCCTCCTCGAGCGCGATACCTCCCCGAAGGCCGCCGAGTTTCACAATGCATGGGATGACTTGCTCGACGACGTCGATCCGATGTCGGTTGTCTTCGACATCGGTGGTACGGCACGAGACGAAGAGCAGATTCACTCCACCGTCCTTCGAAAGATCCAACAGCGGCTCGACTACTGCACCACGAGTCCCACCGTTGCGGCCTATGAACTTCGGCTCGAACGCGACGGGTTGTGGGACGAATTTGAGTCGGTGGCCCGACAAGAACTCGGTAAACCCTGGAGTGAGGCCCGCGACGAGCAATTGGCGGAAGACGTCTTCTCGCGGCTCATGCATAAAATGTTTCCCGACCGCTTCGATACCCCGACGGCCTGGTTCGAGAGCCGCCTGGGACTGGAGGCCAATTGGTCGCCGAACGAGGCGACGGAGGCCATCGATGACATGCTCGAGTTTCGAGCTCCGGAGAAGACGCTTTTCGTCGTCATCGACGAGGTCAGCCAGTACATTCTGCAAGACGACCAGCGGATGTTGCGTCTCCAGAGCTTTGTCTCGGCGCTGGGCCAGCGGCTGCGCGGGCGAGTCTGGCTATTGGTCACCGGCCAGGAGAAGCTCGAAGAGCAGAGTGAGTCCACGAACCTCGGCAAGATGAAGGGGCGATTTAAGCCGAGTCTTCGCATTCACCTCGACGCCACGAATATTCGCGATGTGGTCCACAAACGGCTGCTTCAGAAAACCGACGACGCCGCCGATATCCTCGGTGAGCGCTTCGATAACTACCGGCAAAACCTCAAATTATACGCCTACAAATGTCAGAATATTACCCGCGAGGAGTTCGTCGAGGTCTATCCTCTGCTCCCGGCACATATCGATCTGCTCATGGAAATTACTTCCGCGATGCAGGCCCGGTCCAGCCGCATGCAGGGCGATACCCACGCCATCCGTGGATTGATCCAACTCCTGGGCGAACTCTTTCGGGAAAAGGAACTCGCCGATCGACCGGTCGGCACATTGGTGACCTTCGATGACATCTACGACGTTCAGGCGTCGGCACTCGACGTCGATACCCAGAATACGATGTCCAAAATCCAGCACTGGTACTCTCAGAGCCAAGACGACGAGGCGCTTCGAGCCGCCAAAGTCGTCGCTCTGCTCCAGTTGATACAGGACATCAAACCGACGACGGCCGAATTCGTCGCGCGCTGTCTGTACGACCGACTCGACCGCGGCGACAACACCGATGATGTCGAAGATGCACTGGAGCGGCTCCGCGCCGAAAACTTGGTCAGTTACTCCGACAAACACGGCTACAAACTCCAATCGTCGGCCGGCCAGGAGTGGGCCGCCGAGCGCGACAAAATCAGT
>CAYUPT010000802.1:0-1999 GCA_964446725.1 uncultured Bradymonadales bacterium
TGATGACGGACTCGATTTTATCTTCCGTGGCTTCGGCGACGGCATCGACGATATTCTCGTCGAGTCCCTTTTTGACGTAGTCCATCGGCTCTTTGCCGACTTCGCGGGCCAGCTTCAGCTGAAGATCGAGCACGTCCTGGACGGACTCCCGGCCGTATTCGAGTGCCTCGACCATCTCGGCTTCCGGCACTTCGTCGGCTTTGCCCTCGACCATGACAATCGACTCACCGCGCACGCCCATCACGAGGTCCAGATCGGACTCTTCGCGCTGTTCAAAGGTCGGGTGGGTGATAAATTCGCCGTCGATCCGACCGACGCGCGTCGCCGCCACCGGACCATTCCAGGGGATATCGCTGATCAACAGTGCCGCCGAGGCACCGGTCACGGCCAACACGTCCGTATCGTAGACCTTGTCGGCGGAGACGACCCAGGCGATGCACTGGGTGTTATTCATGTAGTCGTCGGGAAAGAGCGGTCGGACCGGCCGGTCAATAAGTCGGCTGGTCTTGGTGGCCTTGGTGCCCGGCTTGCCTTCTCGCTTGAAGTAACCGCCCGGGATCGACCCGGCGGCCCAGAAGTTCTCCTGGTAGTCACACATCAGCGGGAAAAACGGCAGATCCGGTCGAAGTCCGCCGGAGGTGGCGGTGCACAACACCATGCAGTCGCCAAATTGCACAACCACTGCGCCGTTGGCCTTGCGGGCCATTCGCCCCGTTTCCAATGTGAGTTCTTTGTCGCCGAATTGAGCGCCTTCTCGAAGTATCGCCATGCTGTATTGTCCTGTATTCGATTCCGATCTCGCCCGGGTTTGGGCGATGATCTGAGTTGAGTGAAATACGGGGACAATCGGAATCGACAGGTCTGGGCCTGACGGCGTCGACCGAAAAGCAGGTGCCGAAATGACGGCATATCGCTCAAGCGGCCGGGATACTGCACGTCGCGTAGCATGTAACCCGCTTCGTCAGCTCAATCTGACGCGGCCGATTACAGGCTACCCAACATATGTCCGGCACGTACCGAACGAATATCGCCTTGTCTGGTTCCGCTGTCCTCGTGGTGTGTTCCCCCTCTCATTGGCAAGCCAACGCGAGGGGGAGCACAGATGTTCCCGTTATTTTCTGAGACCGAGTTCCTGAATCAGCTCTCGGTAGCGCTCCACGTCTTTCTTTTTGAGATAGCCGAGGAGGCTTCGCCGCTGGCCAACGAGTTTCAACAGGCCACGCCGCGACTGGTGATCTTGTTTGTGTTCCGAAAAGTGTTCCTGCAACCCGTTGATCCGCTCTGTGAGCAGAGCGACCTGGACTTCGGGACTTCCCGTATCGCCCTCCGAGCGCTGAAACTTTTCAATGATTTCCGCTTTCCGATCCGGATGCAAAGCCATGGGGTTTATCCTTATTGCTAAAGTCAATGCCAATGTGCTCCGGTACGTAAAAAACCCCGGAGACTCACCCATGGAGAGTCGCTCCGAGGCCGCGTACGAGCCGGGAACCTATCGGCGCCCCTGGCCAAAGTCAAGCCATAGAAGCCGGGCGGTACAGATCAGTCCACAGAGCGGCGTTCGGACTCGTCTTGAAGTCGATACAACCGGACGCCGAAGGTGCCGCACTGGCGCACATCGCGCCAAAATCGCCAGTGGATGTAGGCATTGCCGTCGGGGCTGACCATCGACTCCGGCGGCTCCGGTTGGTCGCCGAGTTGACGGGCCACATTGAGCGCCGCCGCATCGAACATCTCGCTGCCCGACGTCTCGACGCGGCCAGTCTCGACGACGTCTCCGCTGTCGGCGTCGATGACGATTTCGACGACCATCTCCAGACTCATGTCATTGAGGGGATGGGCATTGGAAAAGCTTCGCTGAATTCGCGGCAAAAACCCCTCGCCCCAGTTGGCGTGGATGGTCCGGTGGAGCCGGGCAATATAGCTGGCGTGGTCGGCGGCGTGGGCATTGACCGAGGTGTGATTGCCGGGCTCGACGTGGGGCAAAAAGTTTTCGAGGCTC
>CAYUPT010000803.1:0-1996 GCA_964446725.1 uncultured Bradymonadales bacterium
ACTTCCCTACATGGCCGCAATCTGCGGCGATGAAGCGTCGATGACGTCTGGCGACGAGGGAGTTCACCCGGTCTGTCCGAATTGCCCGCAGGGCAGCTCCGCCGATTCGGGTTCGCTTTCTCTGGATGAAGGCTACGTCGGTGATTTCTCGGGAGACGGTCAGTCGGAAGCCATTCTCGCCACCACGGGCTGTGGAGGTGGCCACAATTTCCGCTTCTCCACCGTCGTCTTGCGACAACTCGGCGAGGACTGGCAGATGCTGGAGTACAACGATGGTGTCGGCTCCAGCAGTTGCGACCCGATCGAAACGCCGCACGGCGCACGTCTGCTCTGTCAGGAGACCGTTGTCGGCCAGGGCTCGGCATTGACGTCGGTGACACTCCGCACTGTGGCTGATGAATCGCTGACTTCGACGTCGCTGACACGACTGAGCGACGACTCCGGTGCCTGCCGCTACGACGGCGAGTACAGACAAACACTGGAAGAACGAATCGTCGACGACCTGGACGGCGACGGCAACGTCGAACTCGCTCTCCGTATCCAAAGTTCCCACGGAGAGCCCGTACGCGACGATATCGGAGTCGGTGAGCGCTGCGACGAGGACAACTACGAATTCAGCGAAACCGAGACGCTCAACGTCTGGAAGATCGAGTCCGGCGGAGTCACCAGAAACGACGATCTGGCAAAATTTATCGATGATTGAGCGAGAACTGCAGTGGTGTTTGTTGAAGGAGCGCGATGGTTGAATGTTGACTTCGAATGGTGGACGTCGCGGTTGGGCGATACTTTCATCCGACGCAAACCGGAGTGGCTACGATGAGCGAAATGACCGATGTAAAAGATGTGATCGCCGGTTCCACTATTGCCGGCGTTGCGCCGGGGCTGGCATTGCCGGCGAACCGGATGTTCAACGAATACAAACTCGACCCCTACATGGGCGACGTCGGATTCGAGGACAACGAAATTGAGATCACCGTCAGCGCCTACTTCCGCGGCGAGGAATACGACGACGATCAGGTCCAAAAGATCGTCGATGAGATTGTGGCTGCAGCTCACCGCCAGGGCTTACGAGGCATTGAGGGCGAGGGATACCACTCCGAGATCAGCGGCGATGCCCTGATGGTCTTTCGGCAGTATATCGACCAGGACAGCGATGAGGACGACGATTGAGGTCGGGAGTAATTATCCGGGCGCCAGGAGATGAATCCCCGGCGAGCTTCCTGGAGAAAACGAGTTTTCATTATTTGGTGGCCTTACGGGCCTGCTTACAGCACTTCCACAACAGGATGGAGCAACCATGACCTACACTGAGCGATTCGACGAAGCACTGACCTGGGCATCCGAGCTTCACCGCCAGCAATCGCGCAAAGAAAAGGATGTCCCCTATATCACACATCTACTCGGCGTCGCCTCGCTGGTCGGCGCTCACGGCGGCGACGAAGACCAGGTCATCGCCGCCTTGCTCCACGATGCCATCGAGGATTGCATCGGCGACGTCCCCGATATCGAAGAGCAGATCGAGAATCGCTTCGGTGACCGGGTCCTACACATTGTCGACGGCTGCACCGATGCCTACGAAGAACCCAAACCGGAATTCTATGAGCGCAAGGAGAACTACCTGAAGAATCTGCGCGCACTTCCCGACGATTCGCCGATTTATCTGGTGTCGCTGGGCGATAAGGTCCACAACGCCCGCGCCATCGTCGCCGATCTTCAAAAAGTGGGCGATAAGTTGTGGCGGCGATTCAAAGGTAAGCGCGAAGGAAGCATCTGGTACTACTCCTCGCTGGCTGACATTTTTGCGGCGAAGGAACCGGGCTATCTGGCCGACGAGTTGGCGTCTGCCGTGGCCGTCATGAAACAACACGGTGCGAGTACCGAATAGCGCGCCGGGGCTTTCCCCGGGCTCCACCCGGGGCGATGAATGTAGGTCGCTCCCGTTGGCCTCAATCTCCACGACCAGAGCTATGAGCAATAGTTATTACAACGCCCTCGC
>CAYUPT010000804.1:0-1995 GCA_964446725.1 uncultured Bradymonadales bacterium
CGTCATCGACCATCGTCGAGGCGACGACGGCGGTCGCTCCTTTGTCGCCACCCTGGTCGATGGACTTCGCCAACGCATCGCCCGTCACGGCAAAACTGTCTATCTACTGGAGCCCGATGTCAAAAACGGCGAGGGGGGACTTCGCGACCTCAATTGCCTGAACTGGGCAGCCCGGGTTCGGTGGAATCTCGACATCCGCACCGATACCGAAGACACCGTCGGCTGGAGCGACGAGCGCCGGCTGGACTACGTCGAGCGCCTCGACAGCCTGCTGTCGCTTCGAAACCGCCTCCATATGCTGCGAGGACGAAAACACGACCGCCTCAATTTTCGCGAACAGGAAGCCCTCGCCCTGCTCGCCAACACCGACCCACCTCAGAGCCCGGAGGCCGCCGAACAGACTGCCCGACAGGTGCTTTCGTCCGCCGAAGCCCCTGCCGGCGACCAGCAGCGGCGAACCGATATCTACCCCTGGCTCGAATCGATGATGGGCCGCTACTATCGACGGGCCCGCGCCATCGCCACCACCTCCGAGCGGCTGCTGCGCTACTGGGCCACCGATGACGATACCTCCATTCAACGCCAGGGTCCCTTCCAGATCTGTGGCGCCCGGATCAATCTCGCCGACACCGCGCAACTCGACGATGACGCCGTCTTCCAGGCCCTTCGCATCGCCGGGGAGCGCAACCTTTTGCTCGACCCACGACTGGAAGCCCGCATCGAAGCCCGCGTCGCCCAGTGGCCCGTCGGCGATGACGCTCCGGAATCGCTGGCCCGACATCTCACCGATCTTCTCGTCGATCCCGATCAGCCCGAGCGCACCTCTCAGCGCCTTGTCGACCTCGGCATTCTCTGTCGGATCGTCCCCGAATTCGAGCCCCTGATCTGCCACGTCCAGCACGACCTGTACCACGTCTACACCACCGACGTGCACTCGCGGAAATGCCTGGAATCCGGCCGCGCGCTGCGCTCGACAGCCCCCGAGGACCACCCCCGCCCGACCTTCTGTCACATCGCCGCCGATATCGACGATCCGCTCCCCTTTTTACTGGCCTGTCTATTTCACGACATCGGCAAAAACCGGGGCGGCAACCACAGCCAGCGCGGAGCGACCCTGATGGAGCGCGTCGGTCCTCGACTCGGACTCGACGCCCACCAGACCGAGCGCCTGGTCTTCCTTGTGGAGCATCATCTCGACCTGAGCACCACCTCCAAGCGCCGCGACATCTCCGATCCGGAGATCATCGCCGGGCTCGCCGCCAGCATCGGCTCTGTCGAATGCCTCCGGCAACTGACCGCCCTCACCTATTGCGACATGGCCACCGTCGGCCCCGATGTCCTCAACGACTGGAACGCCTCGCTCCTCGCGGAGTGTTTCCACCGCATTCGCGCCGCCATCGACTTCGGCCCCCACCGCACCGACCCCACCCCGTCGGCGGGCGACATCGACGAGCTGCGACACCGATTGATCGACGCTCTCGACGATCACTGCCGCATCGACAGCTCCCAGATCGGCGCCTTTATCGACGATCTGCCGGCCGACCAACTGCGAAATATCGATCTGGACACCATGGTGCGACGCTGTGACACCTACTGCCGGGCCCTCGAAAGCGACGACCGCTTTGCTATACGAAGCCATGCACTCTCCGATCGCGGAGTCACCGAGGTGATCATCAGCGGCCCCGACCGCCCGGGAACCCTCGCCCGCATCGCCGGTGCCATCGCAAGCGTCGGCCTCAATATTATGACCGCCGACATTATCACCACCGACTCCGGTCGCATGCTCGATACCTTTCTGGTCGCTCACTTCAATCCCCGCGCCGTTCCCCCCTCGCCGCCGCGGCCCGTCGACTCCCCCAGGCGCCTCGACCGACTCCACCACCGGATCACCGAAGTGCTTACCGAGACCGTCGACATCGACCAGATTCTCGAACAGCGCCGCAATGAACAGCGCCTGGCCCCGAGGCCGGTTCCCGCCGTCGATACCGACGTGCG
>CAYUPT010000805.1:0-1988 GCA_964446725.1 uncultured Bradymonadales bacterium
CGGGCCTCGTCGACCTGGTCGGCGTCGCTGTCATCGTCATTGGTCCCGTCGAGGTGAGCGGCCAGGTCGGCGATGGTCGGAAAGTCGTAGAGGGCGGTGGCCGGAATCTCGATGCCCAGGCGTCGCTCCAACTCGCCGACGATGCCCACGGCCTGCGCGGAGTCGATGCCGTAGCTCGAGAAGGGGGCGTCCAGTGCGATCTCGTGGCGGTCGAGGCCCGCCTCGTCGGCGACGCGCTCCACGAGCCAGCGCTGGAGGTCGGAGCGCGTCGGCCCCTCGCCGCGTTCGTTTGCTCGCGGCGTTCCACGACCTGCAATTCGCCGTTTTCGTAGCACTCTTTGGTCGCGAAGCGCTGGATTTTGCCGCTGGAGGTCTTTCGGATCGTCCGCGGTTCGATGAGGACCACGTCGCGGGGAACGAGCTGGTGGGCCTCGGTGATGGCTCGTTCGATTCGCTCCAGAAGCTGCGCTGGGTCGTCGACACTGTTGGGATTGACTTCCTGGACAACCACCAGTTGCTCGCCGCTGTCCTGTTCGGTCACGGAGAATGCGGCGCCACAGCCGGGGCGGATGGCGTCGCTGACATTCTCGACGGTGGCCTCGATATCCTGCGGATAGTGGTTGGCGCCGCGAATGACGATCAAATCCTTGAGTCGGCCGGTGATCGCCACCGTGTCGCCGTCGAAAATACCGAGGTCACCGGTGCGCAAAAAGGGGCCGTCACCGCACTGGAGATGGGCGTCGAAGATCTCTTCGTTGACGTCGTCGCGCTGCCAGTAGCCGCGGGCGACACTGCCGCCGCGAAGCCAGATTTCACCGACGTCGCCGTCGTCGACGAGGCGCTGTGTGTCGGGATCGACGATGGCCAACTCGAAGTCGCCGAGCGGTGGACCGCAGCTGACGTGCTCTTTGCCGTCGGCGGCCAGTGTGGTCGGTCGGTCGGCGCGAGGCGTGGCGGAGACAATCAATCCCACCTCCGCCAGGCCATAGGCCGGCATAAACGCCGACTCGTCGAAGCCGGCGGGCCCAAAGTAGTCGGCAAAGCGCTGCATGGTCTGGGGCCGGATCGGCTCCGCGCCGTTGCAGGCGACATTCCACGTCGACAGATCGAGCTCGTCGCGCACATCTTCCGGCGTCTTGCGCACCGCCAGATCGTAGCCGAAATTGGGGGCTGTCGACATCGTCCCGCCGTACTCGTCGATGGCCTCCAGCCAGCGGACGGGATTTTTTAAGAAATCGAGCGGCGACATCAAAATGCTTTCGCAACCGCAGAACACGGGCTGGATGACCGCGCCAATTAGCCCCATATCGTGGTATAGCGGAAGCCAGTTGACGCCCACGTCATCAGACTTCGAGCCAAATGCCTGCTGGATGAAGTGCTCGTTTCGAAGCAGCGTCCCGTGGTCCAAGACCACGCCCTTGGGTGCTCCCGTCGAGCCCGAGGTGTACTGCAAAAAGGCCACGGTATCGCTGTCGAGACCATCGGCCGACCAGTCGTCGGCGACGTGGTCGTCAATATCGTCGGTGGCAATCCAGTCCAATTGAGCGAGAGTCTCGGATTGTCCGGCCAGTCCACTGGCCATGCCGGCGATCGTGGAGGTCGCCAGCGCGACGTCGGCGCCGGAGTCGTCGATGACCGATAGCAGGCGGGGCAGCGTCCGCTCTAAGCGGCGCGGATTCGGTGGATAGGCGGGAACGGCGATGGCACCGGCGTACAGGGCGCCAAAAAAGGCCTCGATATAGTCCAGCGATGGCGGGTACAGTAAGAGGACGCGTTCGCCGGGGTCGATGTGGCGGCTCAGCCGGGCGCCAATCGCCCGGGCCCGTCGATCGAGATCGGCGAAACTCAGTGCTTCACTGTCGTCGCTTCCGCCCGCCAGAAATTGGAATCCCTGTTCCGGCGCCGATACTTCGGCGCGCCATCGCAGCAATTCGACCAGGTTGGCCACCGAATCCGGCGGTGTCGAAGGAGTCATGTTTTCCTCATCA
>CAYUPT010000806.1:0-1984 GCA_964446725.1 uncultured Bradymonadales bacterium
CGGAATCGAACCGTGATGTCATCCTCGCCGGGTTCGATGTGAATATCACTGGCGCGCTCACGGACGGCCTGTACAAAGAGGCTGTTAACGAAGCGAATGACCGGTGCTTCGTCGTCATCGCCGGCATCGAGCAGGTCATTGATATCCAGTTCGGCGTCGTCGGCCCCGGGTGACTCCTCTTCTTCCAGATCATCGAGCCCGCCGCCGAGGCGGCGACTCTTCCGGTCGAAGGCCTCGTTGATCGCCTCTTGAAGATTGGTCGTCGGCACCACCACCGGCATGATGTCATCGCCGCTCAACATCATTCGCACTTCATCGAGGACTTCCACCTCCAGCGGATCATCGGTGGCGACCAGAACCTGGCCGTTGCGCTCATCGTAGGGAAGCACTCCGTGTTCGCGGGTCCATCCCAGCTCGAAGGTCTCGAGCAGATCCAGATCAACCTCGTCGGCATCGATCTCCATTTCGCATGGATAATCAAGCTGCCGGGCCAAAGCCCGCACCACGTCGCCTTCGTCGACAAATTGCATCTGAACGAGCAACTCGCCGATGCGCCCCCCTTTTTCGGCCTGCGCCGAAAGGGCGTGATCCAACTGGCCCGGCTCGAGCTTCCCCATATCGATCAGTATTTCGCCTAGCTTCTGACGGTTGTACATCGCGGTTACTCGTCCTCTTGTTGCGTTGTATCGTCGTCCTCTTGCTGGACGTCGACTTCGATATCATCGGGCACGCCGTCATCCGGCTCCTCGATCGGTTCCTGCCCACCTCCGCCGTCGCCCGGCGGATCGGAGCCCAGAATTCGATAGCGCGGACCGTCCTCTTCAAATTCCTCGAGCGCATCGCGGCGAGCTTCTTCTTCCATCTCCGCTTCGCCGATCTCGTTGCGCATCCGCGCCAGCAGCCCCGTCTTTTTCTGGTAGTCGACGTGGCGGTGATATTCGCGGTCCTGACGGGCAAATAGCTCCATGACTTCCCGGCGCTCCTCCATCTTGCGGTCGTAAATACTCTGCAGATCGCGCTCGTCCTGCACGATGTAGGGGGTGAGCATCAGCACCAGATTTTGTTTCTGAGTGGTGACACTCCGGTTTCGAAACAACATCCCCAGCACCGGCACATCGCCCAGAAAGGGGACCTTGTCGATCGTCTCTCGCTCCTGGTCGCGCATCAGACCGCCGATGACGATCGTCGACTGGTCGCGAACGAGAACCGTCGTCTGAGCGTTGCGACGGGTCCGCGTCGGATAGGCGCCGGAACCCGCCAGATCGCTGATCTCCTGGTCGACTTCCAGGCGCACATAGTCGCTCTCGTTGATCTGGGGTACAATCCGAAGCTCGATGCCCACATCTTCGTAACTGACCGGCGTCGTAAGCCCGCCGCCGAGCAGCCCACCCAGACCGCCGCCGAGTCCTCCGAGAGCACCGCCGCCGAGTTGATTCCCCTGCTGATTTCCTTGAGTGGCACCGGCACCGACTTGCTGGCCCTGCTGGAGCTGATCGAGGCCGCCTCCGCCGAGGCTTCCTCCAAGCGCACCGAGGCCCAGAAGATCGCCGATACCGCCGCCTCCACCGCCGGCCGGAATTCCCTGAGCGATGGGCACTCGTTCGCCGACGATGATCTCCGCCTCTTCGTTGTCCATCGTCAAAATCGACGGCGTCGACAACACATTGACCGAGTCATCGGTCTGCGTCGCCTGCAACATCAGCGCCACCGCCGGAAGCGAAATCTCCGTTCCCGGCAGTTGCACCGACGGGCCGAGCAGTCCCAGTCCGAGCCCTTCGGACATCTCTAGTCCGTCGAGGCCCGGAAAATTCGCCGACCCAAATCCGGTCCCGCGCGTGCTGTCGACGAGCCCGTCTTCCACGGCTCCGTCGGGGATCAAAAACCCGAGATCGGAGCTAAATCCGGAAGTCGCCCCCAGATCCAGGCGCCGATTGACGTCCAAGCCGATCTCCATGATCACCGCCTCCACATAGACCTGTCGACG
>CAYUPT010000807.1:0-1982 GCA_964446725.1 uncultured Bradymonadales bacterium
CGAGGATCCGGAGAAGATCCTCAATCAGTTGATTCTCGATATGAAAGAGCAGTTGATTCAGGCCAAAAAGCAGGTCGCATCGGCCATCGCCGACGAAAAGCGGCTCAAAAAGCAGTACGACGGAGAAATCGAGAAGGCTCGCGAGTGGGAGAAAAAGGCGATGATGGCCGTGCGGGCCAACCGCGACGAGTTGGCCAAAGAGGCCCTGTCGCGCAAAAAAGAGCACGACGAGCTCGCCGAGGAATACAAGGGCCAATGGGAAGCTCAGAAGGCGGCGGCCGACAAGCTGCGCAATTCGCTGAGACAGCTCAACAAAAAGATCGAAGAGGCTCAGCGCAAAAAGAATCTCCTTATCGCCCGCAAAAAGCGCGCTGAGGCTCAGAAAAAGATCCAGGACACCATGCAGGGGATGAACGACACCTCTGCGTTCGACGCCTTCGACCGGATGGAAGGCAAAATCGATCAGATGGAGGCCGAAGCCGAAGCCAGCGCCGAATTGGCCGAAGGTCTGGCAGGCGACGACCTGTCATCGGAATTCGAAGAGCTGGAGGCCGACCACGGCGGTGATGAAGCATTGAGTGCCCTCAAGGCCAAAATGGGGATGGAGCAGGAAGCCGAAGAAGAAGAGACCCAGTTTGAGTTCGATGAAGAAGAACTGGAGGAAGAACTCGAAGAGGAAGAAGAGGAGACGGTTTCCAGCTCGCGGGGTACCTGGGATTCCGAAGAAAAATGAGCGATAAATTACTACGTCTTAGGCTGTAATCGGACTCAATGATGCTGCGGAGCGCCAGCTTTCGCAGCATCAGTACTTTTTAGGGACTTCCAACGCCATGACTTCCACTACTCCACCTGTCGGCGGCGTATTGTGTGCCGGGTTCGGTACTCGAATGGCGCCGATCACCGATGCGATTCCCAAGCCGCTGATTCCGTTTTTGAACAGTCCACTTCTGGGATATGCGCTCGATCATCTGTCGGCGGCCGGTGTCACACAGGTGGGTATGAACCTCCATCATCTGGCGGACTCGATTCCGCCGGTCGCCGATCGGATGGCGGCGACGATGAATCTCGATCCGGCTTACGCCAGAGAGTGGGAGATCATGGGGACCGCCGGGGGGATACGCGGCATCTGGAATGCCCTGGATGAGCCCGACTCCACGCTGATCATCTTTAACGGTGACAGCGTCATGAATATCGAGCCTCTCAAATTGTTGGAGGCCCACCGCCGCTCCGATGCCCGGGTCACCCTTCTTGTCCGGCGTCGTCGCCCCGATGACCCGGGCGGGGTCTTCGTCGACGAAGAACAGCAGTCGCTGGCCGGCCTGCTCGACGCCCGGCATCCGGAGGGCATCGACGATCCGTCGGAGTACCTCTTTTGCGGGGTACACTTCATCGAGCCCGAACTGGTCGAAGAGATTCCCCTCGAGAAGGGCTGCATCGTCCAGGACGTCTACATGCCGCTACTGGAGCAGGGCGAGGATATCAACGTCGAGATCACCGATGATTTCTGGGCTGGTCTCGACAATCCGAGGCTGCTCTTTGAGACGAGCCGCCAGGTTCTCGAGGACCCGGAGCTCTTCGATCAGGTTCCATTGCCGAGGCCCCACGGCGAGGACCTCTATATCTTTTCGAGTCAGGGAATCGACGACAAGACACAGATGGCGGGACCGATTTTGACCGGCCCCCATGTCGAGACTGCCCCCGGAGTCCATGTGGGGCCGAATGCGGTCGTCGACGGTGTGGAACTCGTCGAAGGGGCGGCGGTTCGCGACGCGATTGTCTATGGAATGGGGCGCGTCGAGGGGACGTGGAATCGGTGTGTGGCCATCGCCGGAAAGGTGGCCAATGTGCCGTGTCGCGACGACGATCGTGCGGCGGCGGACGACGGCGGCGATGATGGCGACGACGACAACGTGGAGTCCGGCGATGACGGCGATGACGGGGCTTCCGGCGATACCGACGGCGATAAAGAGTGCGCCGACGAT
>CAYUPT010000808.1:0-1980 GCA_964446725.1 uncultured Bradymonadales bacterium
GGCCATTTTCTGTCAATTCTGTATCTCCAGAGTGATCGACTAACTCGAACGCCTATTTAGCTGACAAGGCTTGCTCACCATCGATACAAGATCGATGGGGTCGGGCCCTCTTCTGAGAGGCTTAACGTACCGGCATTATGCCTTGTGCCGCCGGTGATTCAGCCTTGTCTGCTACAGATTGTCCAGTCGATACCGAACACCGAGCCAGTCGGCGAGTTCTTCGAGCGCCGACTGGTCGATGTCTGTAAAGGCCGCTGGAGTGTCGGAATCGACATCCAACACGGCCTGGACACCGCCATCTTCAGCACAGACGGGGACGACGATCTCGGAGATCGTCGACGACGAGCAGGCGATGTGATCGTCGAAGTCGTGGACGTCGTCGAGTCGAATGGTCTCGTTTCGGCGGGCCGCAGCCCCACATACGCCGCGCTCAATATCGATGCGAAGACAGCCGTGCGTTCCCTGATAGGGACCGACAGCGAGCTGTCGCGGCTCGACGACGCGGTAAAATCCGGTCCAGTCGTAGTACTGGAAACTGTGGTGCAACTCGCAGACGACGGTCGCCATGGCCGCCACCGGATCACCTTCGCTCTCGAGCAGTGATTCCATGCGGCGGCGCACACCGCGATAGGCCTCGACTCTCGTAGCGTCGTCGCTTTGTCGGGGAACGGCACTCACCGTCGTCACTCCCTGTCAATTTCCGCCGTCGAGCGACGGCAACAGATAGGTGGGCTGAATGTCTCGACGCTCCCCTATGGACTCCGCCCTGGTCAGCCCGCCAGTGACCAGAATGGAGTCGATACCAAAATCGTTGGCCCCTTTGATATCCGTCGACAGCTGATCACCGATCATGGCGATATGGGTCGTTCCGAGCCGTTCGACGGCCCGCTCAAAAAGCGCCGGATGGGGTTTTCCGAGGCGCGCAAATTGGGCGGCGTCATCGAAATGACGGGCGTTGAGTGCATCTTCGATCAGCGCCGCCACGGCGCCGCCGGTAAACCCGACGGATCCCGGTCCACTCGGATACAGTCGATCCGGATTGGGGCAGACCAGCTCGACGTGGCGGCCCTTATCGGCGGCTCGCACCAACATGGACAGCGTCTTTTCGATGGCCGGCACAAAGTCGTAGCCCGCCTCATCGCAAAGAACGACGGCCTGCGCCCGGTCGTCGCCGGGCTCGACAAGCTCGTAGCCCGCCCGGGTCAGATACGCTCCGCTGTCAGCGGTGCCCAACACGCAGACCGGGCCGCCGTCGATGCCCCGGTCTTTTAGATGGGGCACGACCAGCAGACCGGAGGTCAAAATTCGGTCGGCATCAATCGACAGGCCGTCGTCGGCGTAGCGCGTCGAGCAGGTCTCCGGGAGCCGAGACGCATCATTGGTGATGACCAGATAATCGGTGGTCGACTCCTCCAGACGCGCCAGAAACTCCCGGGCGCCGGGAAGTGGTCCCCTGGAGTGGACCAACACGCCGTAGGCATCGAGCAGAAGAGCGTCGTAGCCGTCGACAATATCGTCGATGTCCACAGTCTCCAAACTCACCAACTTCCCTCCGAATCCATCGATGTCCAGGGCTCCTGCGGCTCCAAAGGCTCGCCCTTCTGAAGCAATTCCACCGAGATATCATCCGGCGATTTCACAAAGGCCATACGCCCGTCGTGGGGCGGCCGATTGATGGTCACGCCGTCGTCCCGAAGCCGCTTACAGACCTCGTAGATATCGTCGACGGCAAAGGCGAGATGTCCGAAGTTGCGAGCATTTCCGTAGCTTTCGGGCGAATCCCAGTTGTAGGTCAATTCTACGGTTTCATCGTCGTCGCCGGGAGCCCTCAAAAAGATCAGCGTGTACTCCCCGGATTCGACGTCCTTTCGGCGCACTTCTTCGAGTCCCAACAGGTCGCAAAAAAAGTGGAGCGACTCGTCAATGTCGCGAATTCGAACCATGCTATGCAAAAATTCCACAGTCGAGTTCCTCTCGGAG
>CAYUPT010000809.1:0-1966 GCA_964446725.1 uncultured Bradymonadales bacterium
ACTGCCGAAGACGCCGACAGTGAACATGAATTTCTCGCCGATCGCGGCCACGACGGCGGCATTCGGCGAGGTGGGGCGATGGTGATCCGCTTTGAACTCGAGGAGTTTCTCGGAACACGGACCGACGTGGTCGGTGCCGCGATTGAAGAGGCCGCCGACGAAGCCGACGATGACGAGGGCGACGACGAGGTGGCCGACGACGACCAACCGGTCGCCGGGGGCTCCGATCCGGAGGCCTTTCGACAGGCTGCGGCCGCCGATGAGGATGCGCTCAAGGAGCGATTGGCTCGAGACTGGCTGTGGGTCAGTGCTCACGGGCGCTGGCTTCAGCGCGATTTTTCGGCGGCCGCCCAGCAGGCGGTCTACACCTACAACTCGGGAGGATTCCCCGGGATCGAGCTCAACGTCGAGGCCTTTCCCTTCGGCCAGAGCAATCCCGATATGATGTCCGTCGGTGCCTATGGCCGATACGACCACGGATTCTATACCCTCAATGTCACCGATACCCGGGGAGACGAGGATGAGGAGTACGACGTCTCCGTCGGAAATATGATGCTCGAGGGCGGTGTGATGTACCGGCTCGATTCGCCACTGGACGAGGGTAATCGGCAGCTCCGCTTTAAACTGGGCGGCCGCTACGAGAGCTTTTCGGTCGATGACAACCCCGAGATTCGGAGCACGGCGATGGCGTCGGCCGTCGTCGGAACCCGGCTTGTCCTCCCCATTGGTGTCGACGAATTTGCGATCACCGCCGGAGTCGACGTGATGCCGCTGGCGGTCTTTACGCGCGGCGAGGAGCTATTTGGCGGAGATTCGATGACGTATGGATTTGGTTCCGAACTGGGGATGATGTACGAAGTAATGGACAATGGCTTTTTGTCGGCCGGCTATAACTTCCGGATGATGCGCAGTCGGTTCTCCGATGCCGGAGAGCCGTTTACCGACGATGAAGAGTCACCGCTTATCTTTGAGGATTCCGAAGTCTTTGACCTCAATCAGGGGTTGAGGGCCGGATTCGTCTATCAGTACTGATACGGAGTGGCGGCAGGAGGCAGCGACTCCAGCAATACGAGAGGGCACCAGGTGTCGGATCCCAACTTTTCCGCAATACGAGCACGACTTCGATACGAGACGATCGAAGATTTCGTCGAGGCCTACGGGCGTTATATCTCGCGCGGCGGGATGTTTGTTCCCATGGACTCCAACAGGCTCAAACCGGTGGGGACCACGGTCCGTTTCCAGTTTCAGCTCGCCGACGGCACGACCGCGATGTTGGGCGAGGGCGTGGTCCGTCAGCTCAAGGGGCTGGAGGATCCGTCGGGCAAGGGGCCGGTGGGGATGCTCGTCAAGTTCTCGAAGCTCAGCTCGGAGACCAAAGAGCTGGTCGACGAGATCGTGGCGATGAAATCGGGAAACAAGCCGATCGATGGGGCGCCAACACCACAGGCGCCGCCGGAATCCGAAACGCCGGCGGAATCGGAAGCCCCGGCGAGCCAGGATGCGACGTCGACACAGGAGCGGGCGCATACCGCCACCGAACCCACGCCAGCAGCGTCGAAAACACCGTCCACACCGGGCGAAGCGAAGGCCGGCGCGCCCGGCGGCGAGACCGCATCGCAGTCGTCGGCCGGCGGAGATGTCGATGATGGACCGTCGACGGGAGTCCTCAGCGCCGATGCCTCGGAGGCATTGCGAAGTGAAAGCAACGTCGGAGATCAGCAGGGCATACCGGAGACCCATACGCCGCAAGATGCCGAGCCAACCCCGCAGCGCGAGCCGGGACGAGAGCAGCCGGAGACCTTGGAGAGTGCGTCGGGCGACGAGATCTTTAACCAACCGTCGTCACAACCCGAAGAGCACGACCCGACGGATGCCGTCGCCAGTGCCCTCGGTGGTGATGTGTCCGGCGAAGATACGCCGATGCCTGCCGATACGCCATCGGAGCCGGTGGTCGATGATACGCCGA
>CAYUPT010000810.1:0-1957 GCA_964446725.1 uncultured Bradymonadales bacterium
AAGGCTTTCCGGGGCCTTCCTCAACCCACACTTCGACGGGGGCACCGGATTTTAGCTCACAAGGCGTATTCCCCGGTAGCACAAGGCTTACCGGGGCCTTCCTCAACCCGCACTTCGGTTCTATCCCGACCCCATCTGGCCTCGTGCCGATGGTGAGCGAGCCTTGTCAGCTACCAACCCTCGACCCACTGCTGTAAAAAATTGCCGAGTTCCTGGTCGTCGCGCGACTGGACGCCGTCGTCGAGCATCAGCAGCGCCTCGTGGTTGGCTCCGGTCCCCACGAAAGCCCGGTTATTCTCCGCCGAAAAACGCTCTTCGATAAAGTCGTCGATGGACGCCTCGACGTTGCCCGGCAACACGCCGAGGTAGGCCGACAATACCGGGTCGCGCTGAAAGACCGACAGTGCAAAGCGCGTCTCCGGATAGGCCCGCGATAGCTCCTGTGGCAGCCGGTCGGGCTGGGTTTCGCATTGCGGACAGAAATCGGGAATAGATGGCCGCCACTTATCGCGCCACTGCGTCCACCGCTCCTCTTCGATCTCAAGCCAGGGCGAGGCGTCATTGAAGACGTGCATCTCGGTGTCCGGAAAGGCCTGTCGAAACAAACCGAAATTCCAGGTCACGCCGTATCCCCCGGCGCTGATCCCGACGAGCCACACCCGCTCGACGTCGGGGAATGCCTCGGGCAGTTGCTCGAGGATATACTCCAGGTTCTCGGCGCCCTGATGGTGGACCAATTCGCCGCCGCCAAACCCGTCGTAGGCCGTCATATTGCGCCCCGTATGAAGATCGGCGGTGCAATACGGCACGTAGACGTAGCTGGCCGTCGGCCAGGGATTGACGTCGTGGTCGCGGTCGAAGAGTCCGGCCTCCACCAGAGGGTACAGCTCCTCGCCGAGTTTGCCGGCGTCATAGGAGACATCCAGATTGGCGGCTGTTCGAAAATAACGGCAACTGGCGTCGTCCCAGCAGGCGCCGCCACCGCTTAGATAGATGACCAGATCTGTGTCGTCGTCGCCGACATTCATGCCGATGCCGGCCGACTCCCCATTGGCGCAGGTCGTCTTTTCGAGCGACCGATAATACCACTTCCCGGCCTCCAGCGACTCGTCGTTCCAGTCGCGGACATCGCTTTCGTCGGGGAAAAAGAGTCCGACCCCCGGCGGGTGAATACAGGCCGTCGCCGAAAATACCAGCAACGCCACACCGGTCATCCAAATCATCAATCCACATTTCATCGGCACTTCCGTTGTAGCTGCATATAGTGTCGCCATTCCCGGCTCGACCGGCCCCGATGACCGACACCGCCGAACATTAGTGCTCGAGCGCAAGCGACGCGCTGACCGGCGCGTGATCGGACAGGGCCATCGTCTCCACACCGCCTGTCGACCGGTCCTGATGGGTCATGGCCGCTCCGTCGACGAAATTGCCGTTGGAAAATAGATAGTCCAGTTTCCGACACCAAAACACATCGCGAGTCGACGAATGCGTTCCGTAGGGCTCATTGTCGCGCCGGTAGTCATCGAGGGGTATCGCCGATCGATAGCGCTGATACAGCGGCATCAACCAGTCCTCCTGACCGCGGTAGTCGCCTCCGCCCTCGAAGGTCTCGGCGATATCATCGGCGATGTCGGCAAATCCGTGACACTTCTCGGTACCCGGAGGCAAGGTGTTGAGGTCGCCGCCACCGACGACCAGACCGCCGGCGTCGTCGATGCGGTCGAGCTCGGACTTAAAACACTGGAGCTGGCGTTTTTTCGTCCCATCTCTGGAAAATGCCTCGGCGTGGATATTGACCACGTGGACATCGTCAAAACCCGGGATCTCCAGGCGAGCCGTCAGCATCGCCCGCTTTAGATAGAAGTAGCGGGTCACCCGATCGACAGAGGTCATCAGCGGCAGCGCCAGTCGCTGTGCGTCGCCGACCGGGTATTTCGACAGCACTCCAATCCCCATA
>CAYUPT010000811.1:0-1957 GCA_964446725.1 uncultured Bradymonadales bacterium
CGCAATCGGCATCCGCCGCATCATCGACGGCGCATTCCGAAGAGCGACAGACCGCCATCAGACACTGTCCCTCCAGGCACATTTCGCGCTGGCCACAATCACTGTCTCCGCGACAGGCTCCGGCATCGCCGAGTCCCAGCGCCATGCACTCGCTTCCCTGGGGACAGCCCTGGTTTCGACAATCCCTGGAGCACGTCGCATTCTCCGGCGTTATCGACTGCGGATCCCAGTCCAGACACAGGTAGTCGCCGTGCCACTCCAGAAACGCCGACCCCGGGCAGGCCTGGCCCTGGCGGTCACATCGACCGTCCTCTGCAAAACACCGCCCGTCGAGACACTGCTCGCCATCGGCGCATTCGGGCTCACAGGCCATATTCGTGGCCCGGCACTCTCCGCCGAAACAGGATTCGTCCTCCGCACACACCGTAAATCCACATCGCTCCCCGGAGCCGCCGCATCCGACGGCAAGAGCACCTATCAACAGCGCACTGCCCATCGCGACCAGAATCCAGATTGCATTTCGCCATGTCATACGCGCTCCTGCTCGGGAAACCGGTGGGCCGACCGTCGAACCGGGGGGCGACCGCTGATCGTGGATGGCGATTGTGACGCAAATCGCTTCCAATTTCACGCCCTTACCACCGGTCACAAAAAAAACCCGCCGGAATCACCGGCGGGTTGGCAGCGAAGGCCCATCGACATCGCGTCGACGAGCCTTCCGGTTATGGAGATGGTATCAGCGGCACAGCCCGATCCAGCCAAAGAGCGGACCTCCGGAAAAGCCCTGCTCACAGCTCGATCCGCCGGTGCAGCCGGCGCCGGTCGTGTAGTCGCAGAACTGCAGGCACTGATACTGATCGGGCCCACAGGCACTCGGAGAGCTGCTGATGCATGTCGAGTTCTCATCGCACATCATCCCCAGCGACTCCTCGGGGCAACTATTGCCGGTGGCAATCGTGGTATCCATCTTCGGGACACAGTGGCCGGCGCGCTGACTGGCGCCTTCGGGCGTGACCGGCGAGCAGGCGTATTCGTCGGGACAACCGCTGTCGCCCAGGTCGCCGACGAAGGGGTCGCAGACTCGTCGGCATGTCGCCGTCTCATCGACGTCGGTATCGGTAAACGGTCCCTGAAGGACGCCGCCCAGTGTCTGTTCACTCTTCGCACAGACCATGCCGGGGGCGCAATTTTGGGTCAGCGGACTACCGCAGTCCTCGCCATGTGCAATTTCACCGGAGGCGATGCAGTATGCCTGGTCACCACTTCCCAGACAGGTCTGCTGGTTATCCGGGCAGCTCGGGTCCGTTCCATCCGTCCCCGGATCGCAGGGGATGCGGCATTCACCGATGTTGTCGAAGCCTTCACCGGTCATCTGGATGCAGGCCTCGTTGCTTTCGCAGCCCAGCGTATCGGTGGTTTCTTCCTCGGGCTGGCAGTACGAACGGCAGGTTCCCTCGCCGTCTCCCCGCATGTCGCAGTGAAGGCCGCTGTCGCAGTCACCGTCTCCGCCACAGGTCTCGCCCTGCTGGGCATCTCCGGCATCCATGCACCAGCCGACACCGTCGCCTTCCGGTCGACAGGCCTGATTGTCTCCGGAACATCCGTCTTTGCCCCAGTCTTCGCTCTCCAGACATCCCTCAAAGCAGATGCCGGTGCCGATCTCGGAGCGATCGGGAAGAAGCGGAGAGGCAATGCGCGTCGTCAAATCCAGGCAGTCTCCTCCCAGGACACGATCTCCATCCGGTCCCGGGCAGGTGGCGTTGCGCTCTTCCTGGGTCGAAAGTGTCGGGTCACACAGTGGGAGGCACCGGTCGCCTTCGTCGGTAAAGATATCGCCGAAGCAATGGGAGTTGTCCGGGCACTGATCGGTGGAACTGCAGGAATCGTATAGGTCCAATTCTTTGGAGGATTCCCGGAAGCACAATCCGTCTTCGCTGGAGACGGGCACGCAGGCCGT
>CAYUPT010000812.1:0-1953 GCA_964446725.1 uncultured Bradymonadales bacterium
TCGCATCGGCTCGCGGGCTGTCTTCCTGAAGTGAAAAGTCGACATTGGGCACGATGAAGGCGGCGGCAATCAAAAAGAAGGCGGCACCCCAGAGGAACCAGGAGACTTTCTTGGTCTGTTCTGCTTCAGGGAGCACGGCAATCCGAATGACTTCGAGGAATCGTGAATTTCTCGTGGGTACAACAAAAGGGCGCCGCCGCTCTTCCATCGAAGATGCTCGAGGCGGTCTGTGGCCTGGTAAAATGGGACGGTCAGTGACCGTCGAGCACCACCATAGACAGCGGCCTATCCGGTGACAAACGGCAACCGTGAAACGCGGGAATCGGTCGGCGGCGATGGCTAATAGAGATCGACGATTCCCCCAGCCCGGAACACTTATCCATTTCCCGGGTTCATTCTCCTCGCAGCAAAGGGGATCTTGCCGCCGTGCGGTGGGGCTGATACCCATTTACGGCGAGTAGTTTCGACAATAGAACGACTATTTCAGGGGGAGATCGACGACGATGGCCAAGACTTCGTCTAAAGACACTGAGCGACAGGATCAGGATACCGAGAAACGCGACCGGGAACCCACCGTCGGCGACCGAGTTGGAGAGTTGTTGACGAAGGTGCGAAGCCGGCGACGGCGCTTCTCGCGGGTCAAAAATCTGCTGACGAAAATCGACGGTCGCACACCGCAGGCCGGCGACTTCGAGACCTGGATGGAGGTCAAAAAGGGGCTCGACGGCTACGAGTTGGGCATCGATAGTGTCGATGAGATGCGTACCGCCCTCGTCGAGGAGTTGGGCTCGGTGGTCGACCAGGTGGCGATCAAGACCCGGATGAAATTTATGACGAAGCTCGAGGCGCTGGCCGACCAGGAAGAGCTGGAGGTCGAAAAAGTCTCGGAAAATCCGCTGGTGCTCTATCTGGATCCGATCACCTTCGAGATCGACTTCGACGAGGGCACCATCGAGATGCTGTACGGTCACGAGGCGATCGACATGGGAGCCATCGGGATCGATGCCGGGGCCGTACTTCAGGCTCGCAGTGACGCGCTGGAGTCGATGGAGCGTCGTCAGATGGAGTCGTCGGAATTTTTCGATCTATTGTATCGCGCCTACCGCACGGTACTCGTATCGGACGGCGCCGAAGTCGGCGAGCGGGTCGACCTGGTCGATGTACTGGTGCCGCTGTCGATGCTGGAGGTCGATCGCGACCGGCTGCGAAAGCAGGGGCCGGATGCCATGGCGCCGTTTCCCCGCTACCAATTGGCCTATCAGTTGGCCGCATTGCGGCGCGACGGAATGCTCGAGAAGAATGGCCTGCGCCTCGATCTGGGAGCGGCGACCGGAGGATCGACGCGGGATAAGACCAATGTGTTGTACATTCCGGTGGGGGCGACCAGTGGTCAATATTACGGATCGCTACGCTTCGAGTAGCAACTAATTTCGATTAGTACGCAAGATCTCGTCGAAATCGTCGACAATATTAGTGTGCCCGACGGTGAGCACTGTGGCCGGTGATGCTATTGCTCTTGTCGGCAGAAGTCGGAGGGCCACACGGACGGGAATTGCGGGCTGCATTCGGTGGTTTTTCCGTTGTTCGCAAGTGGTATCGAGGGGACTGGCTAGATTTGATGTGTAGCGACGATAGAAGCGATGCGACGACTCCAGACTGGACAGACAAATATGACTGAAACCAACACCAAGCTGGCGGCGGGACCGGATATCGACCGCCCCACGGCAGAACATATCCTGCAGCGACTCGGCGAAAGCGGTCAGCCGCCGGAATACGGCGTGGAATCGATCAACGTCGGCAATCAAAACTACCTGGAAGTACTGGAACACGAGTACTTCGGCCGACAACTCGACGGCGGCGCCAGTTTCAAGCTCGTCCAGGGGTATTTTGGCGGCGGGAAGACGCACTTTCTGTACTGCGTTCGCGACATGGCCTGGCGCCACGGGTTTGCGG
>CAYUPT010000813.1:0-1933 GCA_964446725.1 uncultured Bradymonadales bacterium
CTCTGGCCAGGCCGTCGGGTCCTTCGATGGCCTGGATGAGCTTGGACTTGAGGACTTTCATCGCTCGGTCCGGCGCGCGCTGGGAGAGCTTCTTTTCCATTTCGATGAATCGCTGAAGTATCTCCTCCCCGTACTCGCGCTGGAGGCGTTGAAGCATCAGGCGATGAAGCGAAATGGAGTGGACCACCCAGCCAATAGTCGTCAACTCATCGGATAACTCGCGAATCTGAGCGCGCAGCTCCCACTCGTCGTCGGGCTGGTAGGTGACGATGGCGTAGCGATAACTGCGCATCGTCGAGATCCTCGGCCCCTTTTCATCGTCGACGAGATCCTCTTTTAGCCCCTTGATTGTTCGCGTCAGAGCCTTGGCTCGATAATCCGGTATGCTGGTCACGATGTCTTCTCCCGAGTCCAACCTGAAAGAGTATCGATATGACTCTCAAAATCGGTCAAATCTCCCATTCTGCGCATTTCCACACCGTCGAGTCTACGGATACGGTCCTCGAGAAAATTGCCGGTGAGGCCGACAGAGCCCAGATAGGGATTGTCGAGAAGTGAGCCCGTTGTCCGGACCTCTCGGAGCAGATGCAATCCGTAGCGAAGCGCGTCGTCGGGGACCGCGGGAAAAGCGAGCTTTCGCGGGTCGCGATTGGTCGCGACGAGGTCGGCGGCGTGGGCGGCACTGAGCAACTTACTGGCGAATTCGAGGCAGGTCTTCGTCGACCAGCGATCCGGCTGCTGGTCTTCGACCCAGCGCGAGACGTGATCACGGGTTGTTTCGGCGTCGAAATTGCGTCTTCGGTCTGCGAGGTAATCGGCGGTAAATCGGCGGTACAGCGGATCGGAGAGCTGGAGATGCCAGTGACAGATCACCTTTCGCACCGGGAGTTCCGTGGGAACCCACGTCGAAAGGGCCTCCAGCGCATCCGGATAGGCGTCGTAGCGAGCCCGCATATTGGTCATGATATCTTTGGCCCGGTTTTCACTGACCTGGCCGAACCACTGGCCGCGAAAGGCATCCATCGATGTGCGCTGTTGTTCCGGATCTTCGACTCGACGCCAGTAGGCGCGCGACTCGTCGCATCCGAGGCCAAACTTGAGGATTCGGGTGTGAATCCGGGTTTCTTCGCTGGGAGAAGAGGTCATACTCACCGACGGCGATAGTGGGGCTGGGGATAGTGCTCTTCGAATGGGATCAGCGCCGCGGCCAGATTCTGAACGGCGACGCGGGGGTCATCGGGCATATCGCCGCGAACGCGGCGGCCGCCCGGTGTCTGTTCGACATCAGCATCGCCCTTTTGTTCGAGTGTTGCCGCCAATTCGTCGGCGTCGAAGTCGGCGTCGACGACGTCCAACATGGGAAGCATATTGGAGGGCTCTCCTCCCTGTTTTTTGAGCTCCGCGAGACGATCGTCGAGTTGGCGCTCCACATCGTGGCCCAGGTGAAATAGGGACCGAACTCGATCTGGATCGGCGGCCTTAGAGCGAATCTCCTCGTCCTTTCGGCGCGCCGCCTCGCGCACGGCCTGAAGGGCGGCCCACGCGTGTGTTCTGGGCACCAATCTCTTCATGAAATCTCCGCCGCCGAGTTCGTCGACCACATCCGTATCCCACCAGCCGAGCCTCTCGGGCTCACAGCGCCCCTCGCCGGCCCAGGCGACGATGAATTGAATCGCCAAAATTTCGTCGAGAACATCATCGGATATCGGCTGCATCAACGGACCCCGCGATAGCTGGAGTTCTGCTCGATCGTGACGAGACGTTACTCGACGAGGGTGGAAACGGTCAATGCGACGGTGGGCCTGCGGGCTCGCTGGCTCGCTGGCTTGGTGCCTTCGGGCTTTTGCGGCCTCGCGGCGATGACAGCGCCGGGAGCTCGCTTGCGCTCGTCCCGGCGCGAAGATGTCATCGGCTCCAACACACGCGTCGACGT
>CAYUPT010000814.1:0-1921 GCA_964446725.1 uncultured Bradymonadales bacterium
TGTGGCTCCATGATGTCAGTGACCCAAAAAGTCGCGATTTGATCGGCTCGTCGTCAGGCTGAAATAGCCGTCTCGCCGATGTCGTCGTTCACTTCAGTGCAGCGCGGTGTCAAGCCGATGACAGTGATTTTCGGGTCACGGAGTCTTCCCGGAGGAAACCGGCTGTCGTTGCGCCTCGCCATCGACTTGCTGTTCGGCACTATCGTCAGTCCCGTCGACGTCGATGCATTGCCGGTCGTCGGATTGGCCCGAGGTCGACGCATTGAGAAAGCGCTCGCCCCACTGATCGACATCATTGGTGGAGACGATGTCGAACATCCGGTTGATCCGCACTTTGCGCTCTTCTTCGTTGAGCGATAACGCGCGGTGCAACCCGTCTTCCATCGATGCCGAATGGTAGGGGTTTGTCAGCAAAGCTCCGTGCAGTTCGACGGCAGCGCCCGCAAATTCGGACAACACCAGCACGCCGTTGGAGTCGGTCAATCCCTGGGTGGCGACAAATTCCTTGGCGACGAGATTGAGACCGTCGCGAAGCGGTGTAATCCAGGCAATATCGCTGGCGGCGTACATGCCGATGACTTCCTCGAAGGGAAAGGCGCGAAAGAAGTATCGCACCGGCGTCCAGTCCAGCGTGCCGAATCGGCCGTTGATGCGACCGACGGCGCGCTCGACTTCGTCGCGGATCTCGTCGTAGGCGCTCATCCCTTTCGACGGCGGGGTGTGAATAGTCATCAACACCACGTCTTCGCGATACTCGGGATGGTTTTCGAGGAGTTGTTCGAAGGCCCTGAGCTTTTCGAGCGGGCCTTTGACATAGTCCAGGCGCTCGACGGACAAAATCGCGGTGCGGTCCTGAAACTCCTGCTTCATCTCGTTGATCTGATCTTGGATATCGGGGCGCTGGAGGATCTCCTCGATGTGGTCGACGTTGATACCGACCGGATGGGCGCCCAGCCGCAACTCGCGTCCGCCGACCTCGAGCTTACTGACCATCTCGTCGACGCCCATGGCGCAGCCATAGGTCAGAAACCGGGGGGCGCAGGGCTTGTGGTCGAGGACATCAACGGAGGCGTGGGAACGGACGACACCGACGAAGTTTTCGACGTAGTGCGGGATGTGAAAGCCGACGTAGTCGCACTGAAGTAGACTACTGACGATCTCGCGACGCCAGGGCAAAATATTGAAGATATCCGGCGGCGGAAACGCGGTGTGGTGGAAAAATGAGATCTCGAGGTCGGGCCGCATTCGCCGCAGCATGCCCGGGACGAGCCACAAATTGTAGTCGTGGACCCACACCGTCGCTCCGTGCTCGGCGGTCTCGGCGGTGCGCTTCGCGAAGAGTCGATTGATCTCGACGTAGTGCTCCCAGTGCTCCTGGTCGAACGAAGCGTAGCTCGGAAAGGAGAAGACCACCGGCCACAGCGCTTCTTTGGAAAAGGTCTTGTAAAAGAGGTCGACATCGTCCTCAGTCAGGGCGATGCGATTACAGGTCAAGTCCTGGAGCGACGGGTCATCGAGTTGAACCTCGGGCTCGAATTCGTCGGGCTCACGGCTGTCGCGATACGACCAGGCGACCCAGGAGCCGCGATAACCGCTTCGAAAGAAGTCCAGTAGCGTCGGGATGATCCCGTTGGGACTACTCGGCGGCTTGCGAACGATTTCACCGTCTTCGGTTTCGTGCTCCTCAAAGGGCAGCCGGTGGTACACCATCACCAGTTGCGCATCGCCGGGATCGGAGGACCGCTCCACTTCGACGGGTCCCTGAATGCGACTGAGGGTGTCGAATTGCTCGAGTGCCTCCAGAATTCCTGCCGCCCCGTGGCCATCGGCGATATAGACGTCGTCGTAGTCGCCGACTTGCGCTTTGAGCTTGGGCTCCGCATTGCCGACGACCACGCCCTTGAACCCCTCTTCGTACATC
>CAYUPT010000815.1:0-1907 GCA_964446725.1 uncultured Bradymonadales bacterium
ATCTCGATGGCCGGCATCTCGAGCTTATAGTCGCCGGGAGGCGTGCAGGCATCCACGAAGTGGTCGTCGACGACCTCCTGGTAGTCGGTATCGGGCAGCCCCTCGGTTTCGAGCCGCACGAGCTCGCCATCGATGTCCTCAGCTCCCTCGGGTGGGTCGAATTTGACCTCCATGTAACCGCCATAGCCGGCGACCGGAAAATCGGCCCAGATCGACCATCGATCGTAGTCCTTGTCGAGAAGGGCAAAGAAGCCGCTCTGCGTGCTGCCATATTTGGAGGGCGTATAGTCAGCGGTCCAGGTGGTGATGATCTCGCCGTCATCGCCGGTCTCCTGACCGACCTTCTCGACGGAGCTGATTCCACTCTCCTCGCGGTAGCGCACTTCGATTTCCGGTTCTTCTTCGTAGGGATCGATGAGCTGCAGTTCAACGTCTTCGTAGGTGGTGCAGGGAAGCATCTCCTCGTCGTCGTCCATCGGCTGGTGCCCGTAATACTGGACGCCGATCTCGCCGCGCGGCGAGCGGGCGATGGGCCAGGTTCTCTCGGCGACCTGAACCTCCTCGCTGACGGAGAAGAAGGGGATTCCGGGCAGTTGGAGTCGAAACCCGACGTATCCCCCGAGGCCAAGACTCAGTACCCACCACGGTTGCTCTCCGACCTCGACGTCGTATTCGGCAAAGGCGCTGACCCCGAAGGTCGGCCCCGCGGTGTCGTAGACCAAAAATTCGAGATTTGGCCCCACACCGCCTCGCACGCTGTATTCGTTCAGATGGTTGTCGAACGATTTATCGACGGAGCCGCCCAATCGAAAGATAGGAGTTACGTCTCCGGCGTATCGGACGCCGGTCTCCAGTGTGTTGGAGGCGGATAGCTCGGCTTTGAGCTCTCCGTCGGCGGTAGCTCCCACCTCCAGCATCAGTCGTATGTAGGTGTTGATCGACACCGGGACCGGTCCCACCGAAAAGGTCAATGGCGGCAACCGCAGCTTGGCAAAGGGCACGGACTCGCGGGTGTGGAAATCGACGTCGCCGTCGATGTCGGCCCAGATATTTCCATTCTTTTCGAATCGCGTCATAAAATTGGCGTAATCGAGCGTCGCCGACACGATTCGAAAATCAAAGGAGACATCGGCGTCCAGACAAAATCCTCCGCCGACTTCGACGGTGCCGTCATCGTCGTCGTAGATCTCGAGATCGTCGACTTCGAAACAAAGCCCGTCGTCACCGATATCGACGTCGGGTACAAACCCGGAAACCCCGACCATCTCCTGAGCCTCCGGATCCAGATACTGCGGTGTGGCGTAAAACTCGTCGACGAGAGGCTCAATGTCGGTGTCTTCGTATTTGATGTTGCCGACCTCGGCGATCGCGCCCTGGGGGATCAGATCGGTGAGCGGAGCGCGGCGAGTCGTAGCAACCACCACATCGCCGTCGTCATCGATGTTTTTGACTTCGCCCAGGTAGCCGTAGGGAAGATGCTCGGTGGGCTCGAAGCTAAGGAGATCTCCCTCCTCCAAGGTGTGGTCCAGAAGTTCGACGTCGAATTCGAGCTCGCGGGTGTCTTCATAGGGGTCGTAATCTTCGGCCTCCGGGTCGCCGACGTACAGCTCCGTCGTCCCCAACAGCGCCTCGTCATCGACGGCTTCGTCGTGATCGGTACCGAATCCGACGGCCCGATCCGAGACCTCCAGCTCCAGCGGCTCATAGGTAAGCCGCTTCTCCAGTCCCTGAGCGGGATCGAAGTCAAACTCCGTAAGGCTCGACTCGACGTACCATGACTTGTCTTCGGTGGTGATGGTGCGCGCCTCGAGCACGTAGGTGCCCTCGCGCAGGTCGTCGATGGTGGTGCTTTCTTCGATGACTCGCCATCCGTCACCGTCGTCGCCGGACAACAGGACCTCTGGCGT
>CAYUPT010000816.1:0-1904 GCA_964446725.1 uncultured Bradymonadales bacterium
GCTGGCCGACCAGAAAGAAATTGCGATAGCGCGAGGCGCCACCGCCGGTGGCCGGGCTGAGGTGACAGGAGGCGCAGGAATCGACGTTAAACCGCGGCCCCAGGCCCTCCTCGGGGGAGAAGCGATGCTCGGCGACTGCTTTGCCGCGTTCAAAATCGCGCAGTTGTTCGTCGGTGGCCGACGGAAGGGGCTCGCCCATGGGCGCGAAAATATCGCCGGGGATGTCCTGTTCGTCGGGCTCCGGTGAGCTCTGTTGTTCCGTGCATCCGGTCACGAAAAGTAGGCAGGCGGCGATAATTGTGAGCAGCCGTTTCATCATTCCCCCGTGCTGATCAGCGTGCCCTCGTAGGGCGGACTGCGGTCGAGCGTGCCGCCGACACCGACGCGCGGACCGTCGTCGAATCCGAAGATGGCGTGCAGGACGTTGTCGGTGGGCGTCGACTCCACGTCCGGTCCCATCGAACCCGATTCCAGTCGAAAGGAGTAGCCGTCGATGCCGTTGATATGGGCTGTGCCCTGGCAGTCCATCCACACCCCGTTGAGGCCCGGACTACCGGGAACGAGTTCCGTCTCCCACTGGTCGCCGTCGTAGCGGGCGACCTGGCCGTTGGAGCGGCCGCCGACGGCGACAATATCATCGTCGGCCCGGCCCCAGAGACTGACGAAATCGTCGTTGGCACCAGTGGCGACCTGGCTCCACTGCTGGCCGTCGTATTGTAAGATGACCCCCAGAGCGCCGACGGCAAATATGTGATCGGAGGACGTACCCCAGACCTTAAAGAGTGCATTGGCGTCGCGGTCGAGTTCTGGAAGGGACTGCTCTTTCCAACTCGTCCCGTCATAATGGGCCAGTGCCGGAGAGGCGTCGAAGTCGCGGGCGTCGCCGCCGACGGCCCATACATCGTCGTCGGAAGCCGCCCACACACCCCACAGATCGACATCGATGCCGGTGTCAAAGGACTGGATGTCATCGTCTCGGACACGCAGGGCTCGGCCGTCATTGCCGACCATCCAGACATCGCCGTCGACGCCGTGGACCCAGTTGAGCATCGGACCGTCGGCGACGTCGAACTCATCCCAGGATTGGCCATCGAAGCGGTAGGCGACGCCGTCGTCGGGCTGGCCGCCGACGGTGTAGATGTCGTCGGGCTCCGAACCCCAGACGCTCATCAGCGCTCCCTGGGGAATCGATCCCATCTTCGTATTCCAGTCGCCGGCCGGCGTCGACGGGCACTGCTCGTCGCCGTGGTCATCATCGATGGGTTCATCGGGACCGCAGGCGACAGCGGAGAAGAGGATTGAGGTGCTTATCATTACAACCAGTGACAACAATCGAAATAGGTCCATATCGCGCTTTCATAGGTGGAATTATCGGGTAATTCGACGGTGACGACGAATTGGTAGACGTCGTCGGTGGTCTCTTCGGGGTCGATGGAGCGGCGCAAGATGACGGTAAAACCGCCGGCTTCGATGCCGTCGTCGGTCTCCTCGACAAAGCCGATGCGGTTTGTCGTGGCCACCAGTTCTCCGTCGGTATCGTAGACATCGTAGGCGTGACTGACGTCGTCGAGGTCGTCGTCGTCGAGTTCCAGGAAGGGATCGCCGGTGGCCTCGAATCCGCCCCAGATGTGAAATCCTCCCTGCAGGCCCTGCTCCCAGGTCAGCGTCATGCCCTGCTGAAGGACATCTGGTGTCTCCTCTTCCAGATCGGCGCCGGTGAGAAGCAGCGAATCGGAGCCAGAGGGCGGATCGCCGGCGGTATACGACGGTTCATAGTCGTTATTTCCGGCGTCGTCGTTGGCGTCGTCGTTATTTCCGGCGTCGTCGTTGGCATCGGCGTCGGGCGCCGGGTCGGTATCGCCGGGATTGCCACTAGCGGTGTCATCGACATCGTCGCCGGCGTC
>CAYUPT010000817.1:0-1897 GCA_964446725.1 uncultured Bradymonadales bacterium
GGCCGCAAATAATCCGGCGAGGCCGAAGGCGATAATCCCCGGGCCCTGCATGGCGGTCAGGGCAATACCGATGGCGGCGGCGACGACCGACGCGCCGATCCCGACGTTGCGCATACCCCGCTCGGAGATCAGGCCCATCTCGATGGCCCGGCTGCCGCCGGAAAATTGCTGAAAGTAGTCATTATTGGCCTGGTCGGTGCCGCTTTTCCAGTCGAAGTAGTCGTTGAAGGTATTGGCGGCGATGTGCAGGGCGCTGGCGCCGACGGCGGCCAGCCCGAAGGCCAGCCAGCTAAAGGCCATCGACGATGTGGCGGCGACCCAGGCGGCGGCGATGAGGACGGGGATAAGAGTGGCCGTCAAAAATGGGGCCCGGGTGATGACCAGTGCCGCCAGCAGGCGGTGCGTCCAATGGACCGGCGGCATCGCCTCCTCGACGGAGGTGTCGTCCAGTTTGCGGGTCATCCCGCAGTAGCCGATATGCTCGCCGTCGCGCCGGGTCGGACGCAGGCGGATGTGGGCCGCGAAGAGTTCGCCGTCTTTGTTTCGAAATACAGTATCGGTCTCGAATTCGCCGTCTTCGCGGGCCTTTTCGAGCCATCCCTCGAGGTGGCCGAGGACGATGAGTCCCGGAGAAAACAGCGATACGCGCTCATTTCCGACGACTTCATCGGCGTCGTAGCCGAAGATGCGCTCCGCGCCCTCGTTGAAGGTCTCGATGCGACCCTCGGTATCGCAGGTGATGACACTCTTGACGTCGCTGTTCTGACTCATCGGGAACTCCAGATTGGTCGGGTGTTATCGTCGGACTATAAGATGTCGCGGCTTTCACTGACGTCGAGCCGCGCCGTTTTGGTAAATAGGTCGAGGGCCTGTTTCATCAGCCCGGCGAGTTGTTGCATTCGCTTGATGCGCTCTAAGGTTGTGTCGTCGACGTCGTCGTCGAGCGACGCCAGGCGGTAGGCGTCGTCGAGGTCGGTGATGATCCGTTCCACCAGTTTGCCCTCGCGCTCGCGAAGCACGGTGGTGATCATCTCCATAAATTCGGTCTGGGCGGCGAATTGTCGGGCGCTGGAATCCTCGGGCTCCAGTCGTTGAACCACGCCCCAGTCCTCCAGATCGCGGGTGATCATCGAGACGGCGCCCTTTGATAATTCCAGCGATTCCTGAAGCTGGCGGGCCGTCAATGGCTGGTCTCGAAGATACAACAGGGCCCACACGCGGCCCTGATTGCGCTTAAAGCCCCAGAAGTCGATGACGTCTCCCACGGCGTCGATGATCAGGGTCTGCCAGCGCGGCCGTTGGGCCGGCGCGTCATCGATATTCGATCCGTATCCTTTCATGGCTGTACACTCGGCTTGTTGGCAAGTTGTCGCAGTTGTTCGGACCACGACAGGATCTTACGGGCCCCCGGTTCGTTGGCCAACTTGCCGAGGGCGTCGATGGCGCAGTCGAGTTGGTGGTCGATGCGCTCGATGGTGTCGGCGACGGCGCCTGACGCGGCGATCTGGCGGCCGATGTCCCGGACTTGTTCGTCGCCGGCGTCGGCGTCAGACCACAGTGCTCGAAGGGCGTCGTCGATCGCCGGGTTGTGTTGTCGGGCCAATGCGATGGGCAGCGATGGGTTGGCCTCGGTGAGGTCCTCCGGGAGTTCGCCGGGGTTTTGGCAGGCGCGGATGTCGTGGACATCGTCCATCATCTGAAAGGCCATGCCCAGGTGGTGACCGCAGCGCTCGATGCGCTCTTCGAGTTCCGGTCGTTCGGCGATGATCGCCGGCGTCTTGGTCGCCCAGGCCAGAAGGGCCGCCGTCTTACCGCGGGCAATCTCGTTCCAGTCGTCGACGTCCCAGTCGCCGCTGTCGCGGGCCTGAATCTCGAGCATCGCCGATCGACTCATATC
>CAYUPT010000818.1:0-1891 GCA_964446725.1 uncultured Bradymonadales bacterium
ATTTCGGGAGTGGTCATCGCTGAATTCAGCGCGGCTTTCGGCCTGGATCGACGGTTCAGAGACCTGTCGGGTGGCCTCGTGCGTAGCGTCGCTGATTTCGTCGGTTGCCGATTCAGCCGCGTCTCCGGCTTCATCGGCGGCTCGCTCGGCGGTATTTAGCGCCTGACTGAGCAACTCCGGGCGCTGTTCGAGTCTCTTGAGGGCCCGGCCCAGGATCTGGCGGATCTCGTCGAGATGAACTTCCAGCAGGGCTTCGGCGTTGACGCCCTGGAGGTCGAGTTCGACTTCGCCGAGTTGGACGTCGGCTCCGACATTGATATCGACGAGTTCTGCAATGCGGGCCTGCAGGGCGATCTGGGCGTTGAGGTCATCGACCTCCAGTTCCAGTTTGTCGAGGTCGAGTCTGGAGACATCGAGGGTAACATCGGCGCGCGAGTGACCACCGGATCGTCGACCCGTTGACTCGCCGGTGGTCACGAAGAGATGGCGGGTCTGGCGGTGACGGTTTTCGTCGGTGGAGTGGCCGGAAACCGGGTGCCGTCGGCGCATCGAGTTGGCGTTGCCGTCGAATAATACGCCGATGGCCTCGCCGGGATCTTCGCCCTGAGGATCGCTATCGGAGAGATCATCATCCGGCGTTGACGAGGTTGGTGAGCTCGCCGTTTGCTCTTCCGGAGGCGGTGCGCTGTCGGGTTTGTTGTTCGGTGGCTGGTGTTCGGAGTGTCGGTGATGGCCGCCAAAGGCGACACTGGCGTCGCGATTGGCGTCTCGGTTACCGCTTTTGACATCGTGTATTGGATCGGAATTGGTGTGCTCGCTGTGGAATTCGGTGTGCTTACTGTCAGAAGCCGTGAAGTCAGGAGCCTCGGAGTCCTGGTGTTGGCCGGGCTCATCGGGCGCCGAGAGCTGGTGGACGGCGTCCCTGGCGGCGCGTCGCAGTCGATCGGTGTTTTCGGAGACGAATTTTTGAAGGCGACGGATTGGGTTATTCATCGCGAATCCCGACGAGGAGGGGAGGTTCCGAGGTGGCGGTGGAGTAGGGCACGACCTCAGGGAACACAGGATTGAACAGCGCGCTGGCGATCGAAAGCTATACGCCGAAATCGAAGTGCAAAAAGAGCAGCCGGGAAACTGCGTCGGGATAGCAGAAGGCGTCGCGAACCAAAGCGGGAGTGCACCGCAGGTACGGAGGTTTAATCCGCGATAGAAAAGAATTGCCGGGCCGGACTCCGAGACCGATGACGACGCGATGCCACTGGAGGACACGTCGTCGTCCGGGTCGGGAGTCCGGCCGTGATAGCCCCGATCAGAGAGGACGGGCCGCCGGTTTATTCGACGACGTCGAAGTCGTGAAAGGCCTCGCCTTTTTGGTCGGAGAGGATGTCGATGGCCGCCGCGGCGCCGTCGCCGGCGGAGATGATGGCCTGGATTTTGTCTTTTCTGGACGCCCAGCCGATGGCGTAGCAGTTGTCGATGCTGGTGCGACCGTTGCGGTCGACATCGGCGGCGCCGTCTTGTCGGTCAATGCCCAGTTGTTGTTGGTGCGCCTTGTTGGTGGTCGCCAAAATGAGATAGGGAGCTTCGACGGTGTCGCCGTCGTCGGTTTCGACTTGGAAGCTGTCGCCCTGTCGTTCGACGGTTTCGATTTTGGTGTTGTGCAATTGAGCCCCGAAGTCCGTTACCTGTTGACGGGCCGTGTTCTGAAACTCAGTGCCCGTCATCTCCGGGATGCCCAGGTAGTTGTAGAGCATGGCTTTGTGCATCGGGGTGTCGTCGGTGCCGAATACGTCGACATCGGCGTCGTTTTTTGCGAGCAACAAAGCGGCACCGAGTCCTCCGGGACCGTCTCCTACGATGATGACATCAGTCATGATTCCTCCGGTATACAACA
>CAYUPT010000819.1:0-1890 GCA_964446725.1 uncultured Bradymonadales bacterium
CCGAGGCGTTGATCGATAAATTGGACGCCGGAAATGGCCGGGTCATCAATGTCGCGAGCGGAGGGATGTATATGCAGCCTCTGCGCCTCGACGACATGGAGTACCGCGCCGGCTCCTACGACGGCACCAAAGCCTACGCCCGCGCCAAACGGGGATTGGTGGCGTTGACCGACCACTGGGCGGCCGAATTCGGCGACCGATCGGTGACCTTTAACAGCATGCATCCCGGGTGGGCCGACACGCCGGGCGTCAGTCGCTCGCTGCCGAAATTCTACAGTGCGCTCGAGGGACGGCTGCGCGACGCCCGCATGGGCGCCGATACCATTGTGTGGCTCGCCACATCCGGCGCCGTCGACGGCGTCTCCGGTCGGTTTTTCTTCGACCGAAAGCCCCGTCCCAAAGCGATTTTCGACGGCACAGAAGTCACCGACGACCAGCGCCAACAACTCGTCGGCTGGCTTCGCGACCACTGCTGAATACCCGTAATTTTGTAAAACGCGCGACGATGTGGATGGATGTATGATGCAGTATCTAATCGATCCGGAACGCCCAAACTGGCCGCGCCGGCTGTTGACGACGCCGCTGGTCATCGGAGCGGCCTGTTTGTTGCTCCTTGCCTTTCCGCTGGTTGTGGTGGCGGCCGTCGTCTGGGATATGAGCCGCGATAACCGGTGGTCGGCCTGCCGATCGGCGCTGTTTTTTCTGGGCTTTCTGTGGTGCGAAGTACTGGGGCTCGGCATGCTTTTGTGGCACTGGATACGCCACCAATTGTACCTCGACGATGCCTCCTACGAGTCCGCGAATCGGCGGATGCAGCAGTGGTGGATCAAGCTGTGTTTTGGGCTCGTGACCCGGATTTTTGATGTCGACGTCGATGTCCAGGGCATCGAAGAACTCAATGACTCGAAGCCCTTCGTATTGCTCGTGCGCCACGCCAGCACACTCGATACGCTGTTGCCGCTGGCGCTTAGCGATTTTGGAAAGCGCTTCGGCTACGTCTTAAAAGCCGAATTGCTGCTGGACCCGGCGCTCGACTACTGCGGGCATCGCTTCCAAAATGCCTTTGTTCGCCGCGGCGCCGGCGACAACCGGCGCCAGATCCAGAAGGTCATAGAACTCGGCAACGACCTGGGCGACGACGACGCAGTGGTCATGTATCCCGAGGGGACGCGTTTTTCCGATAGAAAGCGCCGGAGATTGCTCGAAAAATACGCCGACGACCCGTCGATGCTCTCCGTTGTGGAGTCGCTACATTCCACGCTGCCACCGCTTCGAGAGGGCGTCATTCAACTGCTGGCCAATACCGAAAAGACGGACGTGGTCGTCATGAGCCATCGCGGCATCGATGACGCCGGCGATATGTCGAGCCTCATAGGCGGAGCACTGACCGGCGCCGACCTAAAGGTCCGGCTGTGGCGCATCGACGCCGGCGACATCGAGCGCTCGGAGGCCGCCATTCGACGATTTCTCGTCGACCAGTGGCAACTCGTCGACGCCTTCGCCTCCGGCGACGACCCGCCGTCCCAAGACACGCCGTCAGACGTCGTCGACATCGCCGCGAACTCCGACGCCAGAGTCGCTTGAGAGTCGGAGGGGTCAACGTGGGCTCAGAGATTCGCGTCGACCCCATCGACTGCTCGTTGAACTTCACTCGCAGCCACTTCCCCGCTCCTCCGTTCGCGGGGAAGAGCGTAGACTCATACCACGACCCTCCCCGGAGCATGAATCGCCTTGCGAGTCTGCGGCTCGACAGGCACTCATCCGAGCATAAAGGAGGTGGCTGAGCGAGCGTATGCGAGCGAAGTCGGAGGGGTCGACAGTGGCCTTATACCGTCGCCTCTGTGCCAGGGCGGCTTCGAGCAATGCCTTGCGTAATCGATGACAGCGCCG
>CAYUPT010000820.1:0-1887 GCA_964446725.1 uncultured Bradymonadales bacterium
CCTTTCGTGGCCACGCGGAGACCTCGCAACAACCGCTCCGCTCCTCCGGCCAGCGCCTCCCGGGCCACATTGCCGATGACCTCGGTGATGGTCACCAGCTCGACGGAAAACCCCTGGTCTTCGAGTTGTTCGGCCACCGGAATCAGTGACGCTTCGCGCGACGAGTGATCGACGAGAAGCCAGATTTCGCGCTTCTCCGACGTTTGCTTGTCCCCAGACTCCATTCATTCCTCCGCGTTGAAAATCAATACGTCAGTTATCCGCTCCGAGTTCTCGTCGGGACTGACTCCGAGGTGCCCCCGGAGCCGATCAGCGTGAACGAACCGGGATTTCAGGAACGGGCCCCCGCCCTGCACACCACAGTGGCCTGTCACTCAAAGAAATTATTGAGAAATTCGGCGATCTGAGTGATGTCCATTGATTTACAGAAATAACCGTTGAGCTCTTTTTCCATACAGTATTGTTGGAGCTCTTCGGCGGGCATATCGCTAAAGGCGACAATGACCAACTCCTCGCGTTCGATGTCGCTTTGGAGCGTCTCCAGTAGATCGTCGACATCGAGCCGGTCCATCTCGATATCGAGCAGCAGTACATCCGGTTCTTCATACTCGATCTTGGAGATGGCACCGGCGGGCGATGACAAGTGGACCACCTCATAGCCCCCCTGCTCCAAATACTCCTCGACGTCCATGACAATCATAATGTCGGCGTCGAGAATCAACACCTTTCGGCCCGACTCCATCACATACCTCCTGACAAACTCAGATTGTGGCTATTCAGCTCGGCCCGCGGGCATCCGCAACCCGGTCAAAATGACGACTCAGGTTAAGTGCAAGCGGTCCATCCGGTCAATTCCGACATTGGTTTGGCGGTCCGCAACGGACGCCTGATATCGTCGGTCACAACCATTGAGCATTCGGTCTCGAGTACGACCATAGTCCGATTGCGCCGGGAGACAACTTATTTTCGCCGTCTTCGGCGACGGCCTCCGGCGTGACTGGGCACCGGTCACCGATGGGCTACAAAAAAAAGCGGCCGCTCTGCGAGGCGCGATAATATCGCGACGCGCAAACAGCGACCGGTCTGTTGATTGGGTTGGTAATAAAGGCGGCGACCGGATTCGAACCGGTGATCGGGGCTTTGCAGGCCCTTGCCTTACCACTTGGCTACGCCGCCGAATCGGAGAGGTGGAATAACACCAGGATCCCGGGGTGTCAACCCACTTATTGAGTATGGTTGACCCCCGGCGTCGGGGCTTCCAACATGGGGCTCAGCATGGTCCCAACACTTTCGCCACATGGAATGATGATGCTCGGATGGTACATCGCTGCAATAACCTTTGTTATCGCCGCTGTAGCCGTCGGTATCGTCTGGCGACGACACCGCCGCGATATTCGACAACTCCGCTCATCGCACGACAACGCGGTGCGCCAGAAAGATGACGAACATCGCCGGCAGCTCCAGCGCATCAACCGCGAGCACGACCGCCGCCTGGAGTCCGCACACCATCCGCTGGTGCGCGATCTCCTGCCCGTTATCGATAGCCTGGACGAAGCCGTCGCTCACGTCGATGACACCGGGGACGCCGACGAAGCCGACATCCACCAGGGGCTGGAGTTGGCTCGCGAGGCGCTGTACGACGCCCTCGAGCGCCACGACATCACACCGATCGCCCCGACCTCGGGAGATTCCTTTGATCCCGAACTTCACGAGGCAATTTCCCGGCGCGAGGACGGCGAACAGCCGTCGGGCACCATCCATCAGCGCTTTCGACGCGGCTACCGCGACGGCCAGCGCGTGCTTCGATCAGCGCTCGTGGAGGTCTACGTCGATCCCGATCCATCGCCGAAGGTCCCGGAGACCGCGTCAGCGGAATCGGACGCCGAA
>CAYUPT010000821.1:0-1877 GCA_964446725.1 uncultured Bradymonadales bacterium
ACAGATCGTAGCCGACGAGGCGATCGAGGATCCGGCGCGTCTCCTGGGCTTCGACCAGGTGTTCGTCGATCTCGCGCGGGTTTTCCAGGGCCCGTTCGATGGCCGTTCGCGTGATCTCGTGAAAGACCATGCGATGGGTATCGCAGTCCGGCGACAGTTCCTCGATGAGATGCCAGCTAATGGCCTCTCCCTCGCGGTCTTCATCTGTGGCGAGGTACAGGGCGTCGGCGTCGCGAAGTTCCTGTTTTAATTCCTTGAGCGCCTTTTTGGAGCGCTTGTCGTTGACCACGTAGACGGGGCGGAAATCATTTTCGGTATCTACACCGAATTTCGCCCAGGACTTGTCCCGGTACTTTTTGGGAAGTTGTTTGGCGTTCTTCGGTAGATCCCGGATATGGCCCAGAGAGGCCCGGACGCGGAAGTCGCCGGGGAGATATTTTTCGATGGTATTCGCCTTCGAGGGCGATTCGACGATAACGAGTTTGGACATGTTTCGTTCCGGCCTGTGGCTGGCGACTGATGTGATGAGTGGATGGTATAGAGACTCCAAGTTCAAGATGTGCCGGAGCCTGAGAGGCACAAGACGAGGACTAAAACAATTCTTGGGAGCCACTACATAGAGAAGCGACGACCGGTTTGTCCAGTCGCAGTTCAGCAGAGGGCTCGTCGACGATCAGGATGGATCGTCACCGGAGTTGTCGTCGTCGGAATCGCCGTCCTGGGGCGGGGAGAAGGGCGCATCGCCGGATTTCATCATCTGGTAGAACTCGCGCATGCGCTCTTCGATATCCTCGGAGGACATCTCCGAAAAGTCCATCTCCTCCAGTTGTTCTTCGTCGAGATCGCCGAGGAGACCCGGCGGGAGATTCTCCATGATTTTGGGGGCGTTTTTAAACGCCATCTTAAAGATCGGCTTGAGGGGCCCGCGGATATTTCCGGAGTCGTCAAAGATCTGATCGAGCATATTCATGGGGTCCATACCCATGCCGCCCATCGACGGGCCGCCCTGACCGCCGAAGGCGTCGGCAAACGACGAGGGGTCAAAGCCCTGCGATGAGGCCTGTTCGCGCAACATCTTCAATAGGGCCGGATCGAAGCCGGTGGCCGATCCCTCCACGAGGTCGTGGGCCGGGCCGAGCAGCAGCATCGGCAATTCGGCGGGGGCTCGGCTGGCGCGCTCGAAGTCCTCTTTGGCGGCCTCGTTGTCGCCGGCCATCTGGTGGGCGGTGCCGCGGACCATATAGGAGTCCGACAGGCTGGGGTCGAGGCCCACGGCGCGCTCGGCGGCCTTTTGCGCCATGTCGAGATTGCCATCGGCGAGCTGGACGTGAGCCAGTTGGACGAAGGCAAAGGCCTCGTCGGGATAGAGATTGGAGGCCCGGATGGCGTCGGCGCGCGCCGACTGGTTGTCGCCGGCCAGAAGGTACAGGTGGCTGCGAAGTAACAGGGCTTCCAGCGCGAAGTCTTCGGCCTCGTCGACGGCGCCCGACGCGATGTCGAGGGCTCGCGACGTATCGCCCTGAACGACCAGGAGACGGGCGTACATCAGGGCGTATTCGGGTTCGTCGGGAGCAATCTCGACGGCGGCCTCCAGGTCGCGGGCCGCCGATTCGAGGTCGCCGAGTTGCAGGTGGACTTCGCCGCGAAGCGCCAGCAGGTCGTCGGCCTCCGGGTCGTGGTGGAGTGCGTGGGCGAGGTCGGCGCGGGCGCGCTCGAATTCGTCGAGTTCCATCAAGACCAGTGCCCGGCCGGTGAGCAGGGCGATGTCATCGGAGTCGGCGTCCAGCGCCTGGTCGAAGTAGTCGCGGGCCGGGGTGGTCTTATCGAGGTGGTAGCTCGCCCATCCGGCCAGGCCGTAGGAGGCGGCGTCGCCGCCG
>CAYUPT010000822.1:0-1876 GCA_964446725.1 uncultured Bradymonadales bacterium
AGATGCTCTTCGGCGCGGCGGATATGCCAGTCCGTGTCGCCGGTGCGCTCCAGGGCCTGTCCGATCAGGTGGCGGGGCCGGACCAGATGGCCGTCGACGCGGATCGGCGTATCTTCGGCGTGGAGCACAAAGCGGTGATCGCCGGGGGGAACCCACATCTGGGTGCGGCGACGCCATCCCAGCAGTGCCCCGGTATCATCGGTGGCGTAGTGCAGCGACTGATCGGCGTCATCGAGCCAGGCCATCGGGGCGTCGTCGCCGGCGCGAGATTCGGCGTCGTCGAAGGCGTCGAGCGCCGGTTCCGGGGAGGCTTCGTCGTCGGGGGCGTCACCGTCGGCGACGGCCGCCGTATCATCGTCGTCGTAGCGAGCGACACCACTTGAAAACTCGTCGCTGTGGACCTGGAAGCCGCGTTCGGTGACCCGCAATCCGTAGTGCGTAATTGTATTGGCTGCCTCGGCTAATTTGACGGTGCGCACACCCAGCGACAATACGCCGGGGCCGCTGATGGCGATCGATTGCGGATCGCCGGGCTCGACGACAAAGGCCCGGCTCTGGCGCTCGCCGAGGTCGACGTCGACCCAGCGGGCGTCGGAGCTGACGGCGCCTGTCAGGTCGTGGCGCGTGTCGTAGCGAAAGTGGGGACGGCGCCGGGACTGGACGGCTCGCGAGATCAGGGCGTGGCCAATATGTTCGGCGGCCCGCCGCTCGTCGATGTCGGGACCGGCCTCTTCGACGATGCGGCGCAGGTGTTCGGCGCGGCGGGTAGCGGCGACGATGTCGTCTCGTCCGGGCGCCGCCAGTCCGGTGGGCAGGGCGGTATCGCCGCTGTCGGAGTACCAGTCGTGCAGTGCTCGCTGCCACCAACTCCAGTAGTAGCGCGGCTGGGCATAGGTCATCTGATGGACGCTAAATTCCACCGGCTCGTCGGCGCGCCGGTCGACGTAGAATCGAAGCTGTGGCCGGTGCGACATGCGGCTGACAACAAGCCAGTCGCCGTCATCGAGCACAAAGGGCTGGAGCCGGCGAAGGGCCCGGGTCGACGAACCCGGGGCGGCTGGCGTCGACTCGTCGATGCGAAGCGTACTGCTGGCGCGGTGGGGCTCCTCAAATCGGACGCGCAAAATAGCGAGCCGCGGCGCCGTCAGCACATACTCCTGGCCGGGGGCCACGGAGATGGAGTCGTCGTCGATATCGAAGAGCGACTGCCACTGAACAAGGTCGTCGCCGTCGGGCTCCGGCAGATGCTCCAGGCCGTAGACCGGCGTCACAGTGACCGTCGCCATTGCGATCAGCAACACCAATAGTGGCGCATACAACGTCCTGACCGCACCCTCAATATCCATGATGTACAATCAAATAGGTGTGCAGGTCAGCCGCGAAAGCGGGCGTCGAAGGAATCGACGGCCTCGATAAGCGCCGAACTATTTTTGACGGCCGTCGCAATATCGAGGAGGCGCTCGTCCGGACTTTCGGCCTGGTCCAATACACCCAAAATATCGTCGACGTGCTTGAGCATGTCTTTGGCAAGTCGTCGGTAGGTCTGCTCGTCGACGTCGCCCTGCTCTTCGAGCTGGCGCTCCAACCGTTCGGCCTGCTCCTCCAGATCGTCGGTGGCAAACCCGCAGGCCTCGGCCTGCTCCATATAGGCGTGGGCCCGCTCCAGAAAGTTGTCGGCCATCTTCGAAAGCGACTGTACCTGGTCGGTATTCATGAACCACATCCGGGGGAAGGGGAACAGCACGTACGCACAGTTACAATCATGCCACTGAATACAGTTGGGAGCAACCAGTTCGCGGAAGCGCGGAAGCACGGAAGCACGGAAGCACGGAAGCACGGAAGCACGGAAGCACGGAAGCGCTGAGCCGTTGAAGCG
>CAYUPT010000823.1:0-1875 GCA_964446725.1 uncultured Bradymonadales bacterium
GTTGCGAAGGCGATACTCCGGTATGCGGGCCGGGCGGTGAGTGCGCGCCGAGTTGCGAGGACCAGGGCGAGCTTTGCGGCGAAGACTTCGATGAGTGTTGTGCGGTCGGTGATGTCTGCGTATTCGGTGATTGCGTCGAACCCGGCGACGAGTGCAGTGACTTTACGGACTGCGACTTCGGCGAGTACTGCGACGATGGAATTGGCAGATGTTTGCCCGATGACTTTCCCGATGATCTGGTCTGTGAGGCCGAGCAGGATTTCGATCCCTTCGACATCGAAGATCTGTGGCACTGGGAGGGCGTTGAGATCGGTGATCGCCACTACCGCAATGTCCAGAGTATCCCGGTGACCGCCGATATGACCGATGACGGAACGCCGGATGTGGTCATTACGCCGTACCACGACGACGATCAGCACAACGGGATTTTGGTGGTCATCGATGGAGAGAGCGGCGATACGGCGTACTATAACGAACAGCGAACCTTTTCGGGCCAGGGTCACAGCGCGGTCGCCGATGTCACCGGCGATGGACGGCCGGAAATCGTCTCCATCCTCGGCCACGGCGATGGCGGGGTGGCCATGATTGAAAATCCGGCCAATTGCAGTGATCCGGAGGGCGACGATGAGGATTGCATTCGGTGGGAGTTCAGTCAGGGGACCCTGGATCGCAACTCCGATGGCATGGCGCCACTGATCGCCGATATCAACGGTGACGACAGTGCAGAAGTGGTGGTGGGAACGACGGTCATCGACGGCGACAGCGGTGATTTGATCGCTGATGGAACGACTTCCAGTCGCGGCTACAATGGCCCTCACGAAAACTGGGGGGCATCGTCGGTGGCCGACCTCGACGGCAGCGGCTCTCAGGAACTTCTGACCGGCGATTGCGCCTGGAAGGTCGATTTCGACGATGGAGAACTCGACGAGTACTGGTGCAACGATGAGTTTAACAACGGCATGGTGGGCGTTGCCGATATCGCTGCCACCGACGGCCGCGACGGGTTGCCGGAGGTCGTCACCGTGCGAAGCGGCCGGATTTACGTTCTGGACGGCCAGTCCGGCGACAGTCTCTACGATATCGCGATTCCCGGCGGTGGCGCCGGTGGCGCGCCGAATATCGCCGATTTTGACGGCGATGGAACCAACGAGATCGGCCTGCCCGGCGAGCAGTGCTATTCGGTCTTTGATCTCGATTGTCTCGACGGAAGCGAAGAGCCCGGAGAGTGCGAGCAGCCGCAGTTTCCGGACTGCACTCCCGGCGTCGACTGTCTGGTCGATCCCTGCGATGCCGGTGGACTGAGCGATGGCAGCGGCGACGGCGTGCTGTGGAGTGTGGAGGTCCAGGACCGGTCGGAGGCTACCGGATCGTCGGTCTTCGATTTTCAGGGCAACGAGCGCAACGAAGTAGTCTACAACGACGAGTGCCGGCTGCTTGTGCTCGACGGTCAGACCGGCCAGCCGCTGATCTCAAGACTCAATACGACGCGCACGGCCACGGAGTATCCGCTGGTTGTCGATGTCAATGGCGATGGACGGTCAAATATCGCCATGATCGCCAATAACGACCAGTACAACCGGGATTGCGCCGACTTTCTCGATATCGATAACCCGACGCGACCCGATTGGTTTCCGGAGTGTTTTCCCGATGATGGCGACGATCGCCCCGACGAATGCGACACCGGAACAAGCGGGATCATTGTCATGCAGGATGAACACGATGCCTGGGTCAGCACCCGCTCGATCTGGAATCAGCATGCATACCACATCACCAATATCGACGATGATGGCACGCTTCCGGCGTCGACGGACTTCTGGAACAGCCACAATACATTTCGGGCCAACCAGCAGGGCGAGATTCCACTCAATGCGCCGG
>CAYUPT010000824.1:0-1866 GCA_964446725.1 uncultured Bradymonadales bacterium
ATCGCTGGTCTCCTGCAAGAAGGTGCGAAACGACTCCAGGGCATCGGCGCGCCGGTTCAGGTCGCGATAGACATATCCCATGGTGCGATAAATCTCGGGATCGTCGTAGCCGTATTGTACGGCCCGCTGCAGATGGCGGATGCCGGCCTCTTCCTGATCTTCGTGCACATACGACATCCCCAGTTCATACTGCGCGACCGGGTATTCCGGATCGTCGCCCAACACCTCTGTGTAGTGGTCGATCGCCAGGTCGTATTGGCCTTCCTGGTAATGCAGTGAGCCGATGGCGAGCAGCGCCCCTGAGCTGTCGGGCTCAATCTCCAGGGCCCGTTCCAGATCGGCGGCCGCCGAACTGGTCCGACCGATGTCGGCGAATAATTCACCTCGTCGAATCAACACACCGGGGTTTTCTTCTACGAACTCCGGATCGCTTTCGATGGCCTCCGAATAACTGTCCAATGCCTGCGTCCGGGAATCCTCGGCATCGAAGGTACGGCCCATGTGGTAGTGAACTTTGCCGTCTTCGGGCTGATAATCGAGCACATGACGAAACGCCCGCCGGGCCCGACTGTAATTATCTTCCGCCAGAATCGTTCGCCCCACATAGTAGTAGGCATCGTGAAATTGCGGGTCCAGATCGTAGGCGTTGGTGAAGTCCTCGCGCGCCGTCGCGTAATTGCCGCGGTCAAAGTAAACACGGCCCCGGATGAAGAAAAATTCCTCGTCGTCCGGATCTTCGGCAAGCGCATTGTTGATTTCTTCGATGGCCCGATCGTACTGCTCGTTTTGCCGGTAGGCATCGGCGAGGTAGGCCGACAGGCGCAGGTCCTGAATCCCTTCATCGCGAGCCCGCTCGAGCAACTCCAGCGCCTCTTCGGTCTCGTGTTCGTCGAGATATACCCGCGCCAGTGACAATCGAGCCTCCCAGAAGTTTGGATCCCGATTGAGGGCCTCTTCGTTCCAGCTTCGGGCCAGCCCGGGACGCTGGGACATATGATAGAACTCGGCAACTTCGGAGGCGATGCGGGCATCGATCAGCGATGCGCGAGCGACGATCTCGCGGACGTATTCGTCGCCGGCCGCAGCATCGTCGTCGAGCTCCCAGGCCAGCCGGGCCAGTGCCGCATAAGCCGTCAGCAGATCGGAGTCGATTTCGACGGCTCGCTCAAAGGCGTCGCGGGCCTCGCGCGGATTGCCCTGCTCTTCATTGAGCAATCCCAGATTATGGGGAAAGCGCGCGTCATCGGGGAACATCTCTTCGCCCTCCTGAAGCTTGTCATTGGCACTGCGCCACTGCTCCAGGCCCATATGAAATCGAACAATCCCCAGCATCACATCCGGATCTTCTTGGCCCAGCTCTTCGCCGGTCGTAAACAGGTTGAGCGCTTCTTCGTAGCGCTCGGTCCGCTCGTATTCCCGGGCCAGCGCCTCCAGGGTATCCGTCCGGCTGCTATCGATGTCGACGAGGACCCGCGTAAACAACTCGATGGCCTTGTCGCTTTCCTGACGCGCCTGGTGAACCATGCCCATCAGATGCAGCGACTCCGCCCGCTCCTCGTCAGAGGCCTCGCCGGAAAGGGTTTCATTGATTTCGCGAAGATGGTCTTCGGCGTCGTTGAGCTGGCCTTGCTCGTAGTAGAGTTGACCGGCCTGGAGTCGCGACGGCACGTGGTTGGGAGCGGCATCGACGGCGCTTTCAAGATGGTCCGTCGCGGCCCCGATATCTTCGACGTGCAGCGCCAGTCGCGCCTTCCAGTAATGAGGTGATGCCCTCTCCGGGTCCGCCCCGGCGGCGGCATCAAAATGCTCACTGGCGCGGTCGGCGAGCCGTCGCTGCTCTTCGATTTCTTCGTCGTCGTCACCATC
>CAYUPT010000825.1:0-1866 GCA_964446725.1 uncultured Bradymonadales bacterium
GCCGGCTGATTTGTCCGGCTTCTTTGCGCGCTGGGAGCAACGCGACCGAGTGCCCTTGGGGTGCTCAATACTCGACTTATCCTACGATTCCCGCAGGGCGGGAGCCCGCGCCTCCGTTTGAGCGCTTTGAAGCCAAACAAATCATCTCGCCGAGCGCTGGGAGCGAAGCGACCGAATACTCTTGGGGTGCTCGGTCCGCATATTTTGACCACTTATAAGCCTCATCGGGAGCGTCCCGACATCGCGGCATGAATTGTGCATAGCTATTGGAATACCACGAGATGCCACCGGTGTTCACACCGATGCGTTTGGTATCTCGACGCAACGGCGCGACGGCTGCGCCCGGTTCCAATGAGTTGTGCACAGTGGAGGTGCCGCGATGAAACAACCCGTCATCCAATCCAGCAGCGAGATGTATATCGAAGCCGACAGCAAGTTGTCGGCCATGGCGACCTTTCTCGATCAATTGCGCGCCGATCCGGCGGCCCGCTCGGTCTTGCATTCGATGCTCGACCAATTCGAGGCGATCATCACCGCCGGACTCCGCAATATCGACGGTACTCCAGGGGACACAACAGCGCTGTACGGCGCGATTGACCGCCTTCGACGGGCCATCGATGGCCTGCCCGTCGACACCGTCGCCGACGATGACTGCTGGCAGCATCTTCGCCACTGCCACCAACGCTGCCGACAGCACTTTTCACTGGTGGTCGACGAGTTATTTCGACAACCCGGCCACCGTACAGCCGTCGATGACGTCGCTTCCGCGTCGCCGCAATACTTCGGCGTGACCGCCTGAGCGATTCGTCGGCCCAGGTCTGGAATATCGACTCCAGACCTGGGGTAATCGTCGTCCGACGGTGTATTACTCCGCCGCTTCGACGCCCGTCGAATCTTCGGGGCTCTTGTCCTGGTCGAGCTCCTCGAGCAGACAGCTCAATTGCTCGAATGACGACGAGCGCATGATCAACTGGACGTGACCGGCCACACCGGTGACCTCGTGACATCCCTCGACGCGACAGGACTCCATCGGCAGTGCGATTTCGTCCCACTCGGCGACGATATTCGTCAGGTTGTCGTGTTGTCGCGCCCGCTCGACGACTCGCTCCAATACTGGAGACTCCGGGTTGAGCTGACGAGCCGCCGGAAAAATCGGCACCAGATAACTCAACACCGCACCGTGAAACGCCGTCCCCAGAGTGATGAAGTGACGCACTTTTCGACGGGTCTTTTCCGACATGGTCATCGAAATGATCCCTCCCATCGAGTGGCCAACGACATAAAAATCGCGCAACTGATGGGATGCAATAAACTCCTCGAGCAACTCCGCTTTCTCCTCGATACAGCCCACGCCGTACCCCAGATCGGCGACATACACCGGATATCCCCGCCGGGCCAGAGCCCGTTTGAGTCGAAAAAATGCCAGCCCCCGCCCCATAAACCCCGGCACGAGAAGCACCGGCCGGCCTTCGCCCTCTGGATGATGATCGGGCTGAATCCACTTTCCGACGACGCTACACAGTGCGTAGGCGTACAGTGAACTGGCTTCCCCTAAGACATCTCGAATGTGGCGTACGGGCATGGAAGCAACGGGGGCTTGGAGTTGAGATTTCGACGTCGTCCGTCGTGATCGCAATGGCCATCACAGCGTAAAAATGGGCATCACAGCGTCAAACGCGTTGTACCGACGTCGACGGCCATCGCCTGCAACATCAAATGATACCGGACAATGCGCGGCGTCGAGGCGATGCCCCGACAGTTCCATCGAGCGAGTCGCACTGTAGATTCCGAGCCGTGTCGACGCGCCGAAGACACCAGCTACGAGTGCTCAAGGCGTAATAACACCCCACACCGTACCAGACTTCC
>CAYUPT010000826.1:0-1865 GCA_964446725.1 uncultured Bradymonadales bacterium
CCGGAATGATCAGAAAGCACAACGAGACAGCCGAAAGCGGGGACGCTTCCGTCTCCAGCAAGCAATTGGCGCCATCGAGGGGGCGAGGTGCGCAATGACTAGCGCCGGTCGAGCTTGCGCGCCATGAAGTGGTCGGCCAGGACCAGGGCGGCCATGGATTCGACGACGGGGATGGCGCGGGGAACGATGCAGGGGTCGTGGCGTCCCTTTTTGGCCATGGAGCCGACGGTGCTGGCCGGTTTGAAGTAGACCTGCATGCGGATGCGTCGGCCGTTGGTGATACCGCCCTGGATGCCCTCGGCGGCGGGGCTGACGCCGGCGTCGGGACCGCTGCCGGCGATGCCGGTGTGGAAATCGGCGCCGCTGGCGCGGCAGGCGTTCGGGGCGTCGCCGAGTCCGGCGCCGACGACGGCGCCGATGCTCATGAAGGCGCCGCCCAGGCGGTTTTTCATCTTTTTGAAGACCGGGTCGCCCAGTCCCGGAGGAACGCCGTCGATCCACAACTCGATGATGCCGCCGCGGGAGTCGCCGTTTTCTTTGCAGTCTTTGAGGGTATCGGTGATCTCTTCGGCGACCTCGAGGTCCGGGCATCGGGTGGGGTGGCGATCGACGTCGTCGATGGTCAGCGCGTCGGGAAGATCGGTGGCGACGTGTTCGCCGATGCGACGGGTGAAGCCGACGATGGAGACGTCGTCGGGGAGAAGAAGTCGTGCAAAGGAGCCGCCGATGACACGGGAGACCGTCTCGCGGCCCGAGGCCCGGCCACCGCCGCGGTAGTCGCGGTGTTCGTATTTCTCCTCCCAGGTCCGGTCGGCGTGGCCGGCGCGGTAGTAATTCGGGTCGTAGTCCTCGCTTTTGGCGTTGTTATTCCAGACGATGACCGCAATCGGCGAGCCAATGGTCTTGCCCTCAAAGACGCCACTCAAAACCTCGGCGCGGTCGCCCTCGGAGCGGGAGGTCGTGAGTTTGGACTGACCCGGTCGCCGCCGGTTGAGGTGGGGCTGGATATCCTCGTCGATGTCGACGGGAACGCCGGCCGGGAAGCCGTCGATGACCGCGCCCATGGCCGGTCCGTGGGATTCGCCGAAGGTCGTCAAAGAGAGCAGGTTTCCGAAGGTGTTGGCGTGCATGGCAGCCTCTAATCGCTGGTTGAGAATGGAGTGCCGTTCCAGAATTGGCGCTGGGCTCGGGCTTGCGCCACAAAGAAGAGATCGCCCTGGATATGGAGGGTATCGTCGGGGCCGGGGCCGACGTCGGTGTAGTGCAAGTCGAGCCAGGCCCGGCAGGTCGGCGTGTTGTCGCCGCGAGCGGCGTCGGGGCCGGCGGCGTTGACAATGAGGTCGACGGGCGACAGGTCGCGGTGCTTCAGGCGCCATCCCCGCCGGGCGGAGATATGTTCGACGAGATTCCAGTGGCATTTGTCGAGGGCTCGAAGGACGGCGTGGCTGGCACCGCCGCGGCCGAAGACGACGGCGTCGCCGGGACCGATGCCGCGGGCCTCGATATACTCCAGTGTGCGGGTCATCCCCCGGCTGTCGGTATCGGTGCCGCGCCAGTCATAGTCGGCGTCCGGTGTGCGAAGCAGGGTGTTGAGCGCCGGCAGTTGCTCGATATTTGCGACGAGATCGCTCTGGGCGGCCTCTCGTTTGAGCGGCGATGTGACGGAGATACCGCGAATCGGAAGTGCGTCCAGTACTTCCAGAGCGTCGTCGAGCTCGCCGCGACCGGCGCAGATTTTGAGGTAGCTCCGGTGCCCCTCGCCATCATTGAGAGCGGCGCTGCGATGCCACATTTCTCCGCGGCTGTGGTCGACGGGATCAACGAAGAGGGCGTCGAATTGCCGGGGCACAGGGCCCGCGAGATTG